>NZ_JALBYS010000027.1:0-71655 GCF_022678525.1 Serratia sp. PGPR-27
GATCTACACACAGAGGCCATCGTCGGCAGCGTCAGATGTGTATAAGAGACAGGATCTGCATTGCCTGACAGCCCCATGATTTCAGCAACGGGTATTTTTGCCGTCTTCAGGAATTTTTCCGCCCGCAGACTATGAACTGACTCGGTCAGCAGCAGCCCTTTGATCTTAAAAGCCAGGATCGCGGCAATTTGCTCCTCTTCGCGTTTGCTGTTGTAGTCATAATTGACGACCAGCGTCTGATAACCCTGTACAGACGTCACGGATTCAATGCCGGCGAGGACATCAGCAAATATCAGATTGTTAAAAGAAGGAACCAGAACGCCGATGAGGGGAGGGCTATTGGAATAGAGGGCGGGATTGTCAGGATCGGCCTGATAGCCGACTTCCTCGATCACGGCGGCGATGCGCGCAGCGGTTTCCGGTTTAACCCTGTCCGGCGTGCGCAGATAGCGGCTGACCGTCATTTTGGTGACACCAGCCAGTACAGCAATGTCATTTAACGTAATGCGCTGCGACTTCACCATTCATACTCATCTGATCCAGACCGTGTTTGTCATTATGCCCACTGCCGAGTCAAAAGAGAATGCACGCAATGTGCTGCCTCCGCCGTATCCGGTGACAACCGCACGATGCGCCGATTCCGGTCTCCGGCATTATATGTTCGTTATCTCCGCATTTCGTAACGCGGGGAAAGAAAGGCACGCATCTGTGCGCCGTGGACGCGGTGGAAGAAAAGACGGGCAGTTTGATACTTGATTCGGCCCGCTCAATAAGATGAACGGGCCGATATGGCCGGATTAACTGAGAATATCTTCGGCGATCACGTTGAACAGCGTATCGATCTCGCCCCGAGTGTTGTAGTGCATCATGCCGATGCGCAGCACGCCGCCGTCCTGCAACCCCAGCTGTTGCACCAAGCCCAACGCATAGAAATGCCCGCTGCCGGCGCAGATGTTGTGCTGCCCCAGGCGGCGGGCGATCGCGTCAGGCGTGTGGCCGCTGAAGGTCAGGGCGAAGGTCGGCGTGCGGCGCGCGCTGTCCGCCCGGGGGTTGCCATAAAGCCGCACGCCGTCGAGTTGTTGCAGCCTCTGCAGGAAGTGGCTGCACAACGCCTCTTCATGCCGGTGGTAGGCGGCGAAGCTCTCCTGCAAACGCTGCCTCAACGGCGCACCGGGCGTGCCCCACTGCGCCAGATACTCGATAGCGGCCGCGACGCCGGCCAGCGCTTCGAAGCTTTGCGTGCCGGTCTCGAAACGGCCGGGGCCGACGTCGGTGGCCGGCTCGACCTTGTAAGGGCGCAGGCGCTGCAACCACTGCGGCGCGATGTAGGCCATGCCGACGTGCGGGCCAAAGAACTTGTAGGCGGAGCACACCAGGAAGTCACAGCCCAGTGCCTGCACGTCAATCAGGTTGTGCGGCGCATAGTGCACGGCGTCGACATACACCTGCGCGCCGACCCGATGCGCGGCTTCGACGATGGTTTTGATATCGACGATGCTGCCGGTGACGTTGGAGGCGTAGCTGACCGCCACCAGACGGGTGTTGGCGTTGATGCGCTCGCACACTTTCGCGGCATCCAATGCGCAGTCGGCGCTCTCCAGCGGTATCTGATGCACCGCGGCCCCTTTGTCGGCGGCAGCCTGCTGCCAACTGGAGACGTTGGCGTAGTGATCCAGTGCGGTGACGATGACTTCATCGCCGGCCTGCCAGTCGCGGCTGATGATGCGGCTGAGATGGAAAGTCAGCGTGGTCATGTTCATGCCGAAGACGATGTTGTCGGGCGACGGCGCATTTAACAAGGCGCGCACCGATTCCCGCGCCTGGCCCATCACCTCGCCGGTGACCCGGCTCGAGAAATAGTGGCCGCCCAGGTTGGCGTTGTACCTTCCCAGGTAGTCGGTCATTTTTTCCAGCACGCCCCGTGAAACCTGCGCACCGCCGGGGCCGTCGAAAAAGATGGCCGGTTTGCCGTCGATCTGCTGTGACAGCGCGCTGAACTGGGCGCGGGCGAGCTCGGGGGTAAAGGTCATGCTTTCTCCCCCCGAGCGGTGAGGACAAAGAGATCCAAATGACCTTCTTCTTCCGGGCTCACGGCGTTGATCGGCGTGGCGTTGTGCCACAGTTTGCTGTCCGCCAGCAGCACGGCTTCACCGTCCGCCAGCGCTTTTTTAAAGAAAGGGTCGTGGTGGCTGTCGTCATACAGCATGATTTCACCGCCGACGATGTTGTGCCGATGAATGGCGATCATTGCGATATGGTCGAAACCGTCCTGGTGAATGCCTTCCGGCGCCACCTGGGTGTCTTTCTCGATGGCGACCACGCGCATCTGGTGGATCTCTATCTCGGCGCCTTCCGGCAGTTCGTTGCTTTCTGCAAACAGGTTGCACATCTCTGCCATGCCGGCGCTCTGCAACACGGCGCTGTCGATAGGTTCGAAGCGGCGAACCACATTGCCCTGGAAGTGGTTGATCTGATCCGACTGCATGAAGGTGCGCGGCCCCACTTCGGCGACGTTGGGGTTGAGGTATTTAACGACCGAATAACGGCGCAGGCGATATTTGCCGTCGGCGTGTTGCGTGTGGGGCAAGGAGGAGAACGATGGCATCAGCTGTTGGGTGGCTTGCGGGCTTAGTACAGTCATACTTATTACGTTTTCGTGTTTCTGTAACATAATCACCTCTAATAATAATAATTTCTGATGTTGTAGGGGGGGATTCGATTGAATTGTAGACGACTCTATAACCAACGCAATTTAGCGGTAGCGAGGTGTGACGGCGGTCGTAAAGTGGGGTGAACAGCGGAGAGGATGAGCGGAAGGGAATGCTGGTATGAAGCCGGTCATTCAGCAAAATAAGCGCTAACGGGGGAGAATTCATGCGTAAGCATAACGTGACCAAGGTTACGCTTTCAGGGATAACTCTCATGAATATGAGGTGCTTTACTATAATTCCGGGACAGAGTGACCGCAGTGGCATTGCCTGGTTGTTGAAAGAACAATCTTCAATTCCCCCTGAATAAGGACTCCGATCATGCAGCATGTCAGAAAATTCGTCATTTCCTGCCTGTTTGCTTCGATAATGCTTCCCGGCATGGCGTTCGCGGAGGATCCCCCCGTGACCCCGTTGGCTACCGGGATCGTCAGCAGCGGCGTAGCCGAAGCGCAAGTGACCGAGGCCGTGCGCCACGGTGAAATCCTGACCATCAAAGTGCGTTTCAAAGGGTTGAAAGACAACCTTAATGGACAAGGCTTGTATAGCAGTCTGGATAAAAGCAGTCTTGAGAAATCCTTCTACATTCTGGTGGGTAATAAAAAATACCTGCTGCTTACCGATAGCAATAATGTCCCACTGGCCTCTCCCAACGTGTCATTCAGCTCAAGCTCAGGCATTCCCTATGTCGCCACCTGGTTTGGCAGCTTCCCCGCGCCTCCACCTGATGTGAAAGAGGTGTACCTGACGATCGCCAACGTCGAGCCGCTCGGGCCGATAGCCATTACGGATCGTTGAGCGATGAACGGCCTCAGGAAAGCCGCCTGTGTGGGTGGGATGTTAGCCTTTGGGATGGTGTCATTGGGTTCATGGGCTGACAGCGGAGAGCCGGCATCCGTGGGGAAACCGGTGATACTCGATCTCAAGGCTACCCGGCTGGATTTGGTTGGTTTGCCTTCGGGGCTGAATGCCGGCGTCCTTGACTTGCAGAGTAAGGCAGCGGATTTGGCTAAACAATCCGCCGACATTTCCGTCAGAGACAGCAAAAATGCCGTCACGTTATCGATGCGCAGCGATGTGCTGTTCGCCTTCGACAGCGATGCGATTGCTGCTAAAGCGGAGCCTGCGCTGCAACAGGTGGCGCAATTTATCGCGGCCGAACCGGTAGGGAACGTGGTGATCGAGGGGCATACCGATGCGGTGGGCAGCGATAAATATAATCAGGATCTGTCGCTGCGACGCGCACGTGCGGTGGCTGTTTGGCTGATCGCACACGGGGTAGAAAAATCTCGTCTGAGTGAACGGGGAAAAGGGGAGGCTGAACCGGTGGCTTCCAACGACACGCCGACGGGCCGGGCCAAGAATCGGCGGGTTGACTTCGTGTTGCCGAAAACCGCTGCCGCCGGTTAACCCCGCGCCGGTGGACGTTTCCTTTGCCAGAGCCGCTTTTAAACGGGCTCCTCTCGCTGACTGCTCGCGGAGTTCAGGCTGTATGGCGTGGAGCCGGTGACGCTAATGATTGATGAACATGATCAAAAGCCCGTATCTCGCTTTCGGCTTTCGCTTTAGCGGCGCCGACAAAATGCGGGATCAGAACGTCTCGAAATACAGCTCACGCAACAGCCAGGATATTTCGTTATTGGTGCGGTTTAGGACGTCTATTCTGTGAACCCCTATCGCTTCTGCGCGCAGATCGAGCAGCAAGTTGCGAATCTGCCGGAATAACGGGGTTTGCGGGTTGGGTTTGGCCAACTGCTGGCCGCACAGTTTGATACCGGCGTCGCAACCGGTGGCGATGTCCGCCAGGCAGCACGGGCAGGTGGTATTTTGGCGCGCCATATTGCGGCATTGTTGCCCGATTACCTGATTGAAATGGCGTAATTGCAGGCAGACTTCCCGCGAGTTCAACGGGTTGGAATGGGTTGTCATCGGTTTCAGCTCCCTTGTCTGCGCCTATATTGGCACTTACCGATGAAGATAACCACGGACAAGCCGAGGGGGTATCGCCTTGTTTTGTCTGGAAGCAACAAAAGCGATGAGGCCCGCGATGGCGGGCCGGTAGCATCAGGCGCGTTTAAACAGATTCGCCGCCTGGAACAGCGCAAAGGAGCTGACCAGCATCTCGATGCCGACGATCGCCGTCACCAGCGTGACCGACGCCGCCGGGCCTGAGCCGATCAGCATCCAGGCGATGATCAAATCGAGTACGCCAATGACGAACTGCAGCCAGTTGCCCGGCAATCCGCGGCGCATATAGCCGGCCGCCAGGCGCGCGATACCGCCGAGCGCGAACAGCACGGCAAGGTACACCGCCAGCGCCAGAATGCCCGCCAGCGGGCTGGTGATGAACACATAACCGATAATCAGGTAGGCCACGCCCAGCAGAATGCCGCCGATCATCGGCCAGGTATTCTGCGCCCGGTTGGCGATCATGGCGATAATCAGCCCGGCGCCGCTCAACAGCAGCAGGACGCCGACCACGATGCTCAGCGCCGCGCCGGAGGCGAAAGGGTTGACCAGGCACAGTATGCCGCCCGCCAGCAGCAGGAAGGCGATGATCAGCAGGGTGGTGCGTTGCTTTTTGAGCAGTTCTTCGCTCAGGAGGGGCAGATTATTGCGATCAAGGTTTAGCATGTTACAGCTCCATTCTCTTTGTTGCGATCCTCGGGGGCACTCTATTTTTCCGAGCGCTCTATTATAGTAGTCACTTTTTAATCGCTGCGGTAAATCCGGCGTGGCGTTTATGCTTGGAAGCGGCGTGTTATTCGGCCAGTTCATCAACGATGAAATCAATCAGCGCCCTTACCGAAGGAGGGAGTCCTTGTCTGGAAGGGTAAAACGCGACAATCTTGTGTTGTTCCAATGTCCAGTCGTCGAGCAGCGTTTTCAGGCTGCCGTCGAGCAGTTCCTGGCGGGCTAATTTCAGCGGCAGGCAGCCAACACCGACGCCTTTTACGATCGATTCCTTGATCAGGCGAATGTCATCGCACACCATGCGCGACTCGTTGTTTATTTTGACTTCGCGATCGGCTTGTTGAAACGTCCAGGCGGCCTGAAGATGGGTCGATAACCACCCGACCGTTGGCAAACTGGAGAGATCTTCGGGCGTATTTATACTTTGGTACTGAATAGCTGCAGAGGGGGCGACCATAAATGCGGTGGGCACAGCGCAAATTCGACGCATCACCAAATTGCTGTTTTTTGGCTCATCGGCGATGAGTTTTAATGAGAGGTCATACCCTTCAGAAATAATATCCACGTTGCGATTAAATATTTTCACATGCAAATTGACCTTGGGATATTGCAGCATGAATCTCGCCAGCACTTCCGTTAGGCCAAGATCCAGGAGAATGTTTGAGCAGGTCAGTTTTATTTTCCCAGTGGGTTTTTCGCTTTTGTTAATAATAAGGTATTCGGCTTTCTCTGCGGTGCTAATCATCTGCAGGCAGTACTGAAAATATTCTTTTCCTATATCGGTGACCATGAGGTTTCGCGTTGAGCGCTGAATAAGTCTGACATTAAGCCTTTTTTCCAAATTGGATATTCGCCTTGATAGCGTCGATTTGGGTATACCAAACTTCTTACTGGCGGAAAGAAATCCACCGCATTCAACTACTCTGGCAAACATAACCATCTCATTGAAATCTATCATATAAAATTAACCTTCCCAGTGGTGAAACACTCATTCCCAATAATCGTGCTATTTACCCGGCTGGTTCATTGCTAGCCTGATGTCGGAGCGTTTGAAAGTATGCTACATGCTTGGAATGCATGGGGCGATCGGAATTTGATGATTTTGATGATAAAGGAGAAGGGAATGACTTTTAAATATAATCGATTAGATAAGACACAGGCCGCCGTTTTATTAGTCGATCATCAGACCGGGCTACTGTCCCTGGTTAGAGATCAGGATCCGGATAAATTCAAAAATAATGTTTTGGCGCTGGCCGATCTGGCTAAATACTTCAATTTACCGACAATACTGACCACGAGTTTTGAAAACGGACCGAACGGCCCTTTGGTGCCAGAGCTAAAGCAAACTTTCCCTGACGCCCCCTATATTGCTCGTCCCGGCAATATCAATGCCTGGGATAATGAAGATTTCGTCAAGGCGGTAAAGGCCACGGGCAAGAAACAACTGATCATCGCCGGCGTGGTGACCGAGGTTTGCGTGGCGTTTCCTGCGCTCTCTGCGCTGGAAGAGGGGTATGAGGTTTTCGTCATCACAGACGCATCCGGCACGTTCAATTCGATTACGCGCGATGCGGCTTGGGATCGCATGTCCCAGGCCGGCGCGCAACTGATGAGTTGGTTTGGCGCGGCGTGCGAATTGCACCGCGATTGGCGAAATGATATCGAAGGGTTGGGGAACCTGTTCTCTCAACATATTCCTGACTATCGCAATCTGATGACCAGCTTCAGTTTGCTGACCTCAGGTAAACAGTAATCCCGGCATCGCTGCATGATTTGGCGCCTTATGGCGCCATTTTTCCTCCCGCCGATCGTGCCGCAGCGGCCTCCGCGCCAGCTGTTTTCCGATATTTGCCTCTTCCCCGCTTTTTGACTGACCCGGCGCAAATGTTACACTGTGCGGCTGAGGCGTATCAGAACCGAAAAGACGATTGGGGACAGGATTTGAGCACAGGAAGCAAGCTGGCGAGGTGGCGCCGCATCGCGGTGTGTCTGACATTGGGGCTGCTGTTGGCCGGATGTTCGGGTAAAAACACCTACAACCGCGACTACGACAAACTGCCGAAGGGCAGCTACACCGGCAAGTCCTACACCGTCAAACGGGGCGATACGCTGTATTACATCGCCTGGATCACCGACAGCGAAGTCAGCGATCTGGCCAGAATCAACAAGATACGCCCGCCCTATAATCTGGAAGTGGGGCAAAAGCTGCGGCTGAGCGGCAGCGCGCCGACCAAAACCGCCGCCACGCGCCGTAAAACATCTTCCTCCGCGATCGCCAAGCAAACGCCGCCGCCGGGCGCCGCACGTTGCTGGCGCTGGCCGACCAGCGGCCGGATCGTGCAGGCGTACTCCAATGTCGATGGCGGCAACAAGGGCATCGACATCGCCGGTAAACGCGGCCAGCCGATCTATGCTTCCGCCAAGGGCAAAGTGGTGTACGTCGGCAACCAGCTGCGCGGCTACGGTAACCTGATCATGATTAAGCACGGCGAAGACTTCATTACCGCCTATGCGCACAACGACACCACGTTGGTGCGCAACGGCCAGGATGTGAAAGCGGGGCAGAAGATCGGCACCATGGGCAGCACCGGCACCGATTCGGTGTTCCTGCATTTCCAGATCCGCTACCGCGCCACCGCGCTCGATCCGCAGCGCTATCTGCCGCCGCAGGGATCGTCGCCGTCCTGTTAACGTCAATCCGGCTCCTTGCGGGGCCGGATGTCAGCTATTTCAGCGGCAGATAAAGATCGGTCACCAGTTCATATTCCGCTACCTCGTGCACGAAGTTGTGGTAGTGGAAATAGAGCGGGAAATCGCGCAGCTCCTCGCCGCTGGCCGGCAACCACGCGCTGTAAAGATAGCGGGCGCTTTCCGGGAGCCCATCCAGCGAT
Source organism: Serratia sp. PGPR-27 (assembly GCF_022678525.1). Classification (NCBI taxonomy): domain Bacteria; kingdom Pseudomonadati; phylum Pseudomonadota; class Gammaproteobacteria; order Enterobacterales; family Yersiniaceae; genus Serratia; species Serratia sp. PGPR-27. The sequence continues at coordinate 8,294 of NZ_JALBYS010000027.1, forward strand.
CCGAGATGGCGCAGCACCGCGCAGCGCCCGGCCGGCAGCGTGCTGTTCACCACGCCGAAGGCGTTGTCCTCCGGGATCGGCGCAGTGACCTCGCCGCAGATGTAGAAGCGGAAGTCCTGCGCTTCGGTGGTGGCCGGATCGTGCGGCGCGATACCGTAAGTGCGGCTGCTTCTGACCGGCGACAGGCCGCTGGTTTTGCGCCACTCGATAAAGCGTGCGGCGGTTTCGTTGACCAGCGCGGATGGGCCGCGATGTTCGATCATCGCCACCGGCGTGGCCGGGAAGTCGAGAATGTCTACCTTCATGGGTTGTTTCCTTTTGTGTTTCGGCTCGGGAAAGCGCTGTTGCCAATCGATCCAGGCCGGCCGTTTGCGAAACTGGCTTGGCGTTTGGCTGAACGCCTGTTTGAAGGCGCGGCTGAAGGACTCCGGGTTTTGAAAACCGGCGTCCAGCGCGATGTCAATCACCGGCTCCAGCGGGTTATACGCCAGGCGGTACGAGGCGCGTTTGAGCCTCATCCACTGGATATAACGCCACACCGAGATGCCACAATACGCACTAAACTGGCGTTGAAAGTGAAAGCGCGAAAAGTGGGCCACTTCGCTCAGTTTTTCGACGGTGAGCGCCTCGTCCAGGTGGCGGTCGATATAGTCAAAGACCAGCGCAAAACGCTTTGCATACGTCTGGGTCATGTGATTGTCTCCTCCATGCCTGAACTTTGCCCGAGCCGCCGCCACTTCTCCTGACGGATGATGCTGAGTTATCGCTGCAGGAAAACGGAATGGTGCGGCGTTCGCCGCCGGCCAGGCCAAACTCATAACCCCGCGCGGCTGTGCGCCGCGATCCCGACCGAGAAGATGAATATTACATGATGGATCGTTCCCGTTTGCTGAAATTCCTGCTGCCCTATCTGTGGCCGAAAGATAACCCGCGGCTGCGTTGGTATCTGGTGGTGGCCTTCGTGTTCATGGTGGCGGCCAAGGTCAGCACCACGCTGGTGCCGCTGGCTTATAAAGCGATGGTCGATGCGCTGAGCGGCGAGACGGCGAAAATGCTGGCGGTGCCGCTGGGGCTGATCGTCGCCTACGGCGTGGCGCGGGTGGGCGGCGCGCTGTTTGAGGAACTGCGCAACGTGATGTTTATCCACGTCAGCCAGAACGCCACGCGCCTGTTGGGCGTGCGGGTGTTCCGCCAGCTGCATGCGCTGAGCCTGCGTTTCCATCTGGAGCGCCAGACCGGCGGATTGTCGTTGTCCATCGAGCGCGGCACTCAGGCGGTGTCCACGGTGCTGTCGCGGCTGCTGTTCTCCATCGTGCCGATCCTGTTCGAGCTCTCGCTGGTCACGGCGATCATGTGGCATATGCTGAACGGCTGGTTCGCGCTGGCGATCCTGACGACGGTCGGTTGCTACATCCTGTTCACCGTGCTGGCGGTCAGCTGGCGCACCCGCTTTCGCCGCGAGCTCAACAAGGCCAACGCCGACGCCAACAGCAAATCCATCGACAGCCTGCTGAACTATGAGACCGTGAAGTACTTCGGCAATGAAGAGTTCGAGGCCGAGCGTTTCGACCTGTCGCGCCGGTTGTACGAATACGCCGCCATCAAGAACCAATTCAGTTTTACGGCGATCAACCTGGGGCAAACCGCCATTATCTCGATCGGACTGATCGTGATGATGACCATGGCGGCGCGGGGCATTACGCAGGGGACGATGACGGTCGGCGACTTCGTGCTGGTCAACGCCTATCTGCTGCAGCTGTATCAGCCGCTGAACTTCTTCGGCTTTATTTATTCCGAGGTGCGCCAGGCGCTGATCGACATGGAGAACATGTTCGATCTGCTGCAGGAACCGCGTGAGATCGTCGATAGCCCGGATGCGCAGCCGCTGCGCCTCGATCGCGGCGAAGTGAGGTTCGACGCGGTCAGCTTCGGTTACGACACGCGCCGGCCGATCCTCAAGCAGGTGAGCTTTACCATTCCGGCGGGCCACACGGTGGCGGTGGTCGGCGCCTCCGGCGCGGGCAAGTCCACGCTGTCGCGCCTGCTGTTTCGCTTTTACGACGTGCAGGGGGGCGCCATTACCCTCGACGGCCAGGACATTCGCCAACTGACCCAGGCCAGCCTGCGGCAGGCGATCGGCATCGTGCCGCAGGATACGGTGCTGTTCAACGATACGTTGCGTTATAACATCGGTTACGGCAAAACCGGCTCCAGCGATGAAGAAATCGAGCGGGCGGCGCGGCTGGCGCATATCCATGATTTTATCGTCGGTCTGCCCGACGGTTACGACACCCGGGTGGGCGAGCGCGGGCTGAAGCTGTCGGGCGGGGAAAAGCAGCGGGTGGCGATTGCGCGCACCATTCTGAAAAATCCGGCCATCCTGGTGTTTGACGAGGCGACCAGCGCGTTGGATACCCAGACCGAGCGCGAAATCCAGGGGCACCTGCGCGAGGTGAGCCGCAACCACACCACGCTGGTGATCGCTCATCGGCTCTCCACCGTGGTGGACGCCGATGAAATTATCGTGCTGGAGGCGGGGGAGATCGTCGAGCGCGGGGGGCACGAGGCGTTGCTGGCCGCGAACGGCCGCTACGCCGCCATGTGGCAAACCCAGTACAGTGAAGAGCAGGAACCGCACTGACGGAACCGTTCACGTTCACCCCTGCGGCTGAGCGGCGTTGAGCCGCTGAGCCACGTAGTCGCAGGCGATGCGGCAGTCCCGCTTTAGGTCGGTCTCGTCGCCGGCCAGGCTGCCGCGCAGCCAAAGCCCATCGATCATCGCCGCCAGCCCGCGCGCCGCGTCGCGCGCCTGCTGCAGCGGCAGCTCGCGGCGGAACTGGCTGCAAATATTGGAATAGAGCCGCCGATCGTTGGCGCGCTGCAGGCGGCGCAGCACCGGCTGATGCATGCTGGCGGCCCAGAAGTCGAGCCAGGCGCGCATGGAAATGGCGTTGGTTTGGCTGGGGTGGAAGTTGCCCTGAATGATGGCGCACAGCTGCGATTGGCTGTCGCTCGCCGCTTGCGCGCGGCACTCGGCCACCGCGTCACGCAGATCGCGCAGGATCTTGCGCATGGTGGCGCTCAGCAACCCCTCTTTATCGCCAAAATAGTGGCTGACGATGCCGGTCGACAGCCCGGCTTCTTTCGCGACCTGAGACAGGGTGACGCCGGCCAGCCCGACGACGTTTATGGTCTCGAAGGCGGCGTTAATCAACTGCTCCTTACGCTGCTCCGGAATGTCTCTTCGGTACATATTTTCCTCAACTGATAGGCCAATCACACTTTGGATTTGATTGATTGAACGGTCAATCAATACTCTATATGCTGCTAAAATGTCAAATAAATGACGATAAAATGTTAATTAAAAGTTGCATTTAAATCGTCTGTCTTTCGCATCATGGAAGCCTGCCAATGACAACAAAAACTCCTCCATCGCTTGACGAAGAACCTGTCAGATTGAATGTCCCGGTATTTTTCGGCTCGGCGGCGGTGATCCTGCTGCTGGGATCGCTGGTCGTGCTGTTTCCCGCAGCCAGCAAACAGTGGTTGAACGTCGCGCAAAGTTGGGTCGCCGACGTGTTCGGTTGGTACTACATGCTGTTGATGGTCGCCTGCATGGTGTTCGTCTTCTGGCTGGCGCTGTCGCGCTTCGGCCATATTCGCCTCAGCCAGGATGACGAACCGCCGCAGTTCAGCTATCCCTCGTGGGTGGCGATGCTGTTCTCATCGGGCATCGGCATTGCGCTGGTGTACTACGGCGCCTATGAACCGTTGGATCATTTTTTGTCGCCACCGGAAGGCAGCGGCGGCACCGTGCAGGCGGCGCGGCAGGCGATGGCGCTGACCTTTTTGCACTGGGGGCTGCACGGCTGGGCGCTGTATGCGCTGATCGCCACCGCGCTGGCCTATTTCGCCTATTGCCGCGGCCTGCCGTTGGCGCTGCGCTCTGCGTTATACCCGATCTTCGGCGAGCGCACCCACGGCGGCGCCGGCCATCTGGTGGACAGCTTCGGCATTCTGGTGACGGTGATTTCGATGGTAACCAACCTGGGGATCGGCGCGCTGCTGGTGAACTCGGGGCTGTTTTATCTGTTCGATATTCCGCAAAGCACCGGCGTGCTGCTGGCGCTGATCGTGGTGATGATGGTGGTGGCCACGCTGGCGGCGGTCACCGGCGTCGAGAAGGGCATTGCGATGCTGTCGAACATCAACGTCGGCTTCCTGTGCCTGTTGCTGCTGTTCGTGTTTCTGGCCGGCCCGACGCTGAATCTGCTCAACGGCATGTTGCAGAACCTCGGCGATTATCTCACTTCGCTGGTCAGCCGCAGCTTCGATATGTATCTGTACGGCAAGGCGCGCCAGTGGCAGGGCGCCTGGACGTTGTTCTATTGGGCCTGGTGGGTGGCGTGGGCGCCGTTTGTCGGGCTGTTCATCGCGCGCATTTCCAAAGGGCGCACCATTCGTGAATTGATCTTTGGCGTGTTGTTGATCCCGCTGGGCTTCACGCTGGCGTGGCTGTCGATCTTCGGCAATACCGCCATCAGCCTGGTGTTGGAAGGCGGGCAGGCGATCCTCGGGCAGGTGGCGCAAAGCGATCCGCCGATGGCGGTGTTCAAGCTGTTCGAATACCTGCCCTATACCCAGCTGACCGCCGGTTTTGTGGTGGTGATCAGTTTCGTGCTGTTCCTGACGCCGGTCGATTCCGGTACGCTGATGATAGCGAACCTCTCCTGCCAGGGCGGTTCCGCCCACGATGACGCGCCGGCCTGGCTGCGGGTATTTTGGGCGGCGGTCACCACGTTGATCTGCGCCGGGTTGCTGTACGCCGGCAGTTTCAGCGCGATGCAGACCGCGGTGGTGCTGTGCGGTCTGCCGTTCTCGGCGGTGATCGTGTTGTACATGATCAGCCTGCGCAAGGATCTGCGCGGTTACGCCATGACGCCGGCGCTCCCTTGAGGCGGCTTATTCGTCCGCGCGCGGCCGGTGATGCACGTATTCGATAATCGTGCCGTCCGGCAGGCGCGCATTGAAACAGGCGCCGGTGGGCACGTCCACCGGGCCAAAGAAGATATCGGCCCCGGCGGCCAGCAGCCGCTGGTGGTAAGGATAAATGTCATCGACCAGCAACGTGCCGACGGTGCTGCGGAAAGGACGCAGGCTTTCTTCCGAGCCTTCCAGGATCAGAAACGGCCCCACCGCCGCCAGCACCAGCCGATGTTCGGGAAAGTCGAAACGCATATCCGCTTCCACGCCGTGCAGCCGCTCGTAAAACGCAATGGCGCGGTCAATCTCGCCTTCGTCGACGTAGACCCGGATCAGCACGCGCGGCTCGCGCAGCGATGAAGAGTCGGCGGTTTTGCGCCAAAAGCCCGCTTCTGTCAGTTTTGCCGTCATTGCTCATTCCTCATGGTGGCTCGTTTCCCCGTCATCATGCCGCCGTTTGGCCGCAGGGATTAGACTGAGTTGTTATGAACTAGCAGCGGCGGAAATAAAAAAGCCCCGGTAACGGGGCAAAGACCCGCTCAGGTCGGAATAGCGGGCTAAAGCGGGCTTCAGGCGCGATGGAATTCCGGCAACACCAGTTGACCGATCTCCTGCATCGTCTCTTCCAGCGGCCGCTGGTTGCGGCGGAAATGCAGGCCGATGTGGTTGACCCCGGCGTCACGCATGGCGCTCAGTTCCTGAATCAATCCATTGCGGCCGCTCTTGATGCCGAAGCGATGGCGCTGAATCGGCGCGTCGGCGTTATCGGTGAGGTCGAGATGAATAAAGCTGACGTAGGGCTTGTCACCGGCTACGTTACGCCAGAGTTTGACTCGCGAAACGTGGTCCGCAGGCGTGCCGGGATATGACAGCCAGCCATCCATATTTTTGCCCACCCACTCGGGCGTTTGTTGCGCCAGCCCGGCGACCAGCAGCGGCGGCGGCGGCGTGGCCGGCAGCAGGCGCAATCCGGGCTGTAGCGCGCTGTCGGCTTCACCTTTGAGAATGCCGACGCTGGTGCGGAAGTTTTCACCGCGCGCGGCGTAATCGGCGCCGAACAGCGGGTACTCCACGGGGCGATCGCCGCTGGCGACGCCGAGCAGCAGACGATCGCCGCTCAGCGTTTGCAGCGTGGAAGCCGCTTTGCGCACCAGCCAAGGCTGGCGCAGCGGCAGCACCACGGCCGCGGTGCCCAGCAGAATATTGCGCGTCAGGCTGGACAGGTAGCCGAGGTAGGTAAAGGTCTCAAACACCTGCGCGGCGTCGCCGAAGTCAGGATCGTACAGCGGCACGTCGCGAACCCAGGCGGCGCGAAAGCCGAGCTCATCGGCCAGCTTGATGCGCGCAGCGTGTTCACTCATATCCGGCACGCCGAACGGCCGCCCGTCCTGCTGGCGTTTCAGCTGCCCGCTGGTGGACCAATCATTGTCCAACGGCAGCTCAATGCCGATGGAAAGCGGCTCCCGGGTTAGTCTTTCGATGCTCATGTGTCACTCCGTCTCAGGCCTTGCGGCGCGGTGTCGAACGATGGCACGAAGTGTTGCATGACGATTAATTGAGATAAACAGCCCTAATCGCAATAGATAATTGCTGTTGCGAGCATAATTACCTTACAGGATACGGCATGATTGCCGTGATTTACGTCACGCTCTGCGCTTTTGCTATTGTCCAGATGAAATTATGTAACTCTGCCAATAGCCTTTCCCTCATAAGAGTTAGTTTGTTGTGCGGCAATAAAATAAAACTAAATGATTCAATAGATAAAAATAAAACTGAATATTCCCCAGCGTTCATTCAATACGGGTAAAAAATTAATAAGCCTGAAGAGTGATCGTTGAGATTATTCGCAAATGGCGTGAAAATAGGCGTTTTTAACCGAAGAAAAATACCCGTTATTATTTTATTGGCTGTAAAAACAGAAGGGTAAAATATCTTTTTGTGATAATGCGATTTTAAAATAGTACCGAACAAAAACTTCATTCGTCTCTAAGAAAGCGCCGGTTGACAGACCGCCGGCTTGCGATAATTTTATGTCATTAACATGTTAATGAGTTGTTGTCGTGACGGAGGGCCAATTTTTCTCTTGGCCGAGCGCTTAACACACTTATGCCATGGCGGGTCGCCATTCATAAGTTAACTTATGGACAAATGACGCTATGAATACATCGCCAGAGCCTCGCAGCGCATTAAGTGAAGAGAACCGGTTGCTGATTATTTTATTTTTCGTTTTCGGCTGCGTGTTTGTCGACCGTCTGACCATCTCGTTTCTGTTTCCGATGATTGCCGCCGACCTCAAGCTCAGCAACGTGCATCTCGGCACCCTGTCGGCGGTGCTGGCGTTAACCTGGGCGCTGTCTGGCGCCGGGCTGGGGGCGATAGCCGATCGTTTTAATATCCGTAAACCGATGCTGATCCTGTCGATCCTGGTGTTTTCGCTGTTCTCCGCGCTGTCGGGGTTGGTCAGCGGCTTTGCCATGCTATTGATCTTCCGGGCGTTGATGGGGATCGCCGAAGGGCCGGTATTGCCGATCGCACAGTCGTTGATGGTGGAAAAATCGCAGCCGCAGCGCCGCGGTTTCAACATGGGATTGATCCAGGGCGCGGCGCCGGGATTGTTGGGCGGTATTATCGCGCCGCCGCTGATCATCTATCTGGCGCAGAAGTGGGGCTGGAGCATGGCGTTTCACCTGACCGCCGTGCCGGGCATCATTCTGGCGTGGCTGATCTATCGCTATGTGAACGGCAAGAAGGATCCCGCTTTCAGCGCAGTGCCGGCGGCCGACAAGACGGCGAACAAAGGTGCTTACGGCGAGCTGTTCAAAATCAAGAACGTGGCGCTGTGCATTCTGATCTCCTGTGTGTTCGTCACCTGGTTCATGATCATCATTACCTTCACCCCCAACTTTTTGGTGACCGACCGCGGCTTCGGCGAAGGCACGATGGGCGGCATCATGAGCGCCATCGGCGCCGCCTGGGTGTTCTGGGGCGTGGCGGTGCCGGCGATTTCCGATCGCTTCGGCCGCAAGCCGACGCTGATCTTCTTTTCGCTGCTGGCGGTGTGCTGCCCGCTGTTTCTGAGCTACGTCGATAACCCGTGGCTGCTGGGCGTGCTGGTGTTCCTGTCTTATACCGGCCTTGGCTGTTTCACGCTGTTTATGGCCACCATCCCGTCTGAAACGGTGTCGCCGGCGCGCATCGCTACCGCGTTGGGGCTGGTGATGGGAATTGGCGAGGTGATTGGCGGCTGCCTGGCGCCGTTTATCGCCGGGCTGATCGCCGATCGCTACGGGCTGGTCAGCGTGATGTGGCTGGCGGCCGCCGGCGCCGTGTGCGCCGGCGTACTGAGTTGTTTTCTCGATGAAACCGCCCCTGCCGTGGTTAACCGCCGAGCGGTGAAACCGGCGGGCATCGCCGACGTCTGAGGCGGTTTTCATCCCATTCAATCAAGGAGAGCGAAGATGTCAGCAGAACCATCCGTACTGAATCAAAATGCCGAGCCGGACTGGAAGAATTACGACGATTTCGCGCGCGGCATCGACACCAACCGGCTGCCGGGCACCCAGGACTGGCGCGGCAAAACGCTGCAGATCGCCTTTGAAGACGGCGGGGAAATCACGCTGCGTTTCAGCGCCGATCGGCAGCGGGTGCTGTGGGCCTGGGGAGGGGAGAGCGGTGAGGACGCTTACGAAGAGGTGCAAACCTCCGCCGCGCGCTATTTCTTCAACATTCCGTTGCAGTCGCCGGGCAACGAATGCCTGACGCTGGTGCTCAACCGCGACAGCGGCCGGGCGCTGCTGGTGCGCAGCACGCTGTTGCCCGAACAAACGGTGGAAAAGGGATCCCGCCTCAAGCAAAGCTTCCACGTTGGGCTGATTGCCGGCGTTACGCCGGGCGGCATCGCGCCGCATCTGACCCGCGAGCTGATCGGTTACCGCACGCTGAACGTTTACAGCCCCAACCATTACTACGAGCACTTCTACGTCAACACCGAGCGTTATGCCTGGCAAAACCTGCGCGGCGAGCAGTTCGGGCACGGCGACATGGATTACGCCACTTACTACAAGTTTGAGGACGAGATGTTCCTGTTCACCTTCCGGGAAAAGATTATCCCGGTGTGCTCGGTGTTCTTCTTCGACTTTATCTCCGGGCGCTGCACCGGCACCTTCCTCGGGTTGGACGCCGCCGGCCGGGTTCTGGTGTCACCGGCTGGGGCGTTCATCAGCAAGATGAGCTACAACGCCTACCCGGAGGGCGTGCAGCCGCTGTGAGTCAGGCGTTTCTGACCAGCGATCCGGCGTTGATCTCCGCAATGGTTTTCGCGCCGGTGAGTGTCATGGCGACGCGCATCTCTTTGTCGATCAGATCCAGCAAGTTAGCCACCCCGGCTTCGCCGGCCGCCGCCAGTGCATAGACGAAGGCGCGCCCCAGCAGCACGCTGTCGGCGCCCAGCGCGATCATGCGCACCACGTCCAGGCCGCTGCGGATGCCGGAGTCGGCCAGCAGAGTGATGTCGCCTTTCACCGCGTCGGCGATCGCCGGCATGGCGCGCGCGGTCGACAGCACGCCGTCCAGCTGGCGGCCGCCGTGGTTGGAGACGATGATGCCGTCGGCGCCGAAGCGCACCGCGTCTTTGGCGTCTTCCGGATCAAGAATGCCTTTGATGATCATCGGGCCGTCCCAGAATTCGCGGATCCACTCCAGATCTTTCCAGGAAATAGACGGATCGAAGTTGGCGCCCAGCCAGCCGATGTAGTCTTCCAGGCTGGTCGGTTTGCCGCGGTAGGCTGAGACGTTGCCCAGATCGTGCGGCTTGCCGAACAGGCCGACATCCCAGGCCCACTGCGGATGGGTAAACGCCTGCAGCACGCGGCGCAGGGCGGCGTTAGGGCCACTCATCCCCGAATGGGCGTCGCGATAACGGGCGCCCGGCACCGGCATGTCGACGGTGAACACCAGCGTTTTCACGCCGGCGGCCTTGGCGCGCTCCAGCGCGTTGCGCATAAAGCCGCGATCTTTCAGCACGTAGAGCTGGAACCACATCGGCCGATCGATCGCCGGCGCCACCTCTTCGATCGGGCAGACAGACACGGTGGACAGCGTGAACGGAATACCTTTTTTGGCCGCGGCGCGCGCGGCCTGCACTTCGCCGCGGCGGGCGTACATGCCGGTCAGCCCCACCGGCCCCAGCGCCACCGGCATCGCCAGCTGCTCACCGAACAGCGTGGTCTCCAGGCTGAGTTCGGACATATTGCGCAGCACGCGCTGGCGCAAGGCGATATCGGCCAGGTCTGCGGTATTGCGCTTCAGCGTATGCTCCGCGTAGGCCCCGCCGTCGATATAGTGAAACAGAAACGGCGGCAGTTTGGCCTGGGCGGCGGCCCGGTAGTCGGTTGACGCGGAGATGATCATAGTGTTTACCTTCTTGTCTTGCTTGCGATAACGAGTTGTCGGTCAGAGCGTGAGGATCGCCGCCATACCGGCCGCAATCCCGCCGTACGCCAGCATCGGCAGTACGGTCTTTCTGATGATTTTGCCTTCGGCGTTGCCGATCCCGAGGATCGAACAGACCGCGATAATGTTGTTCAGGCACACCATGTTGCCCATGGCGCCGCCGACGGACTGCAAGGCCAGCGTCAGGTTGACGTCAAGACCGCTGCTCTGGGCGATCGACTGCTGAATGCCGCCGAACGTCAGGTTCGAAACGGTATTGGAGCCGGAGAAGAACGAGCCCAGCGCGCCGAGGAACGACGAGAACAGCAGCCAGCTGCCGCCGGTCAGCGCCGCCAGCGCTTTACCGATCAGGATCACCGGCGCGTTGTCGCCGCCCTGCATCATCAGGTTGACCATCACCAGCGCGCCGAACAGCGCAATAAAGGGCCGCGCGATGCGCCCGCCGGTTTCGCTGAACATTTGCCGCACCTGGCCGCCATTCAGCCGGAACAACGGAATGCACAGCAGCACCACCAACAGGAACGGGATCAGCGCCGGGACATACAGCGTTTTGTAGCCGGCGGCGGCGGAGGTGCCCAGCACCTGCTGCAGTTCGACGATCAGCGCCCGGCTGATGCGCAGCTCTCCGAGCCAGCCGAGGTTTTCCCGCCACAGCAGCGCGGTGTTGTTGAGCAGCGCCTTGAGGCCCAGCTGGTGGACGCGCGTCACTATCAGAATAGCAATCAGCAGCAGGGTCGGGGTCATGGCCTTGACCACCTGCATGAACGGCACCGCCTGCCCGGCGCTCTGCGGTTTGTCGCCGCGGGCGAGGCCGATGCCGCCGCGCGCCAGCAGCACCGAGAGCGCCAGGCCGATTGCACCGCCGACCAGCGCCGGGAACTCATAGTTCACCTGGGCCAGCAACAGATAGGGCACAGTGCAGCTCAGCACGCTGAGCAGGATAAACGGCAGGTTGCGGCGGATATCCCGCCAGGAAACGATAAAGCGCAGCGCCAGCAGAGGAATGACGAAGCCGGCGACGAAGTGGATCAGCGCGGTTTGCCGACCGATCTCCAGCAGGCTTGCGTCCGACAGGCCGAGATTGGCAAAGCCGAACCAGGTAGGGGTGCCCACGGCGCCGAAGGAGACCGGTACCGAGTTCATCACCAGCGTCAGCAGGGCGACGCGCAGCGGGTTGAAGCCCAGCCCGACCAGAATCGGCGCGGCGATGGCGGCCGGGGTGCCGAAGCCGCTGGCGCCCTCGATCATAAAGGCGAACGCCCAGCCGATAATCATCAGTTGGGCCACGGGATTGGGGCTGATGGTTTCCAGCCAGCGGCGCACCACGTTTTCCGCGCCGCTTACCTGCATCAGTTTGTTGAGCAGGATGGCGCCGGCAATGATGGTGATCGGCGTCAGCGTCGACACCAGCGCGGTGATGATATTGGCATGCAGCAGCCGCAGCGAGGCATCGAACCACAGGAGCTGTACGGCATACACCACGGCGGCCGTCAGCGGCAGGGCGAGGTAAGAGGGCACGCCATTCCTTTTGGTCATCATCCAAATCAGCAGGACGATGGGCGCAATACTGAAAAGCAGGGGCATAAGATCCTCAGGGTTATTATTTTTATGGGCAGAGATATGTAGCTGAAAGGTTAATTACCGCAACATTTTCATTCTAATCACAACGTTGGCGACGATGCCATGCGGTAATTTTTTAACATCGGCGAACGGCGCCGGCGGTGGGAAACTGGCTGGCAGGAGGCGTTAAATTAACTGCTTTAAAATCAGTTTGATAGGAAGTAATTTTGTGTGATGAATGCGTGAGCTCACATTAATTAAGCGGTAATGTTCAATAGTTCATGTCCAAAAATGCGGTAATCCCCGCGTCTTTTTACGGCCGCAGGGAAATAATCAGAGCAGGGAACTCAAAAATAATGGCTGATATTTTGGTAGGAACCGATGATATGTTCGATCAGCAGACGGGTTTTTAACGGCAGATTGCGGGTGTAAGGATAAACGGCGTAAATGCCCAGCACTTTGCCGCAGTGGCCGGCCAGGATCTCCATCAGTTTACCGTCCTGCAAATCTTCATACACCATGCAGCGCGGCACCATGGCGATGCCGTGGCCGCCGATCACCGCTTTGCGGATCGCCCGCGCATTATTGGCCGACAGGTTGCCGTTAACCTGCAGCTCGTAGATGTCGTTGCGCCCCGGCCGCTTCATCAGCCAGTTGGCGGTGCCGCTCTCCTGGTAGGTGTAGGTCAGGCAGTTGTGGCTCAGCAGATCGTCGGCGCTGCGCGGTTCCGGGTGGCTTTCCAGGTAGCCCGGCGAGCAGACGATCACCCAGCGGGAATCGAAGATCGGCCGGGCAATCAGGCTGGAATCCGGCATGGTGCCGGTCCGGATCGCCAGATCGATGCCTTCTTCCACCAGATCGACGAAGCGGTTTTCCAGCCGCATTTCGACCTTCAGGCTGGGATGCAGGGCGCAAAATTCCGCCACGCTTTCGCTCAGCAACAGCTCGCCCGAAATGGTCGGCACCGACATACGGATGGTGCCGGTCAACTCTTCGCTCTTTTCGCTGACGGCGTACAGCGCCTCCTGCACTTTGGCGCCGATCTCTTTGGCCTGCTGGTAGAGCGCCTGGCCGCTTTCGGTCAGCGTCAGGCTGCGGGTGGTGCGGTACAGCAGGCGGGCACCCAGCGATTTTTCCAGCCGCCCGATGCGTTTGCTGACCACCGAGCTGGTGATGCCGGCGCTCTCCGCGGCCTTGCTGAACGAGCCGCAGTCGACAATCAGGGCAAACAGAATCAGGTCGTTGGCGTATTCGTGAGTGGCGAGCATAATCGGCTGTTCCCTTCAGCGGCAAGTGGCGCCAGTGTAAGTCTCTCGTTTCAATAAGCAATCATCAAAATGCCCTTGGCGTCGAATTCAGAGGCTGCGCGAGCAATGAGAATTCGTCTTGATCTCATTCTCACGCCGCTTACAATGCCTGCCAGATCGCGACTTCAGAGGTTTTTCATGGAACTGCTACGGGTGGTTTATCACCAGTATCGTTGGCCATTTCTGGCGGTTATGGCATTGACCATGACCAGCGCTGGCTTGGGCATCGGTATCATTGCGTTTATCAATCAATACCTGATGGACGCCGGCGGCGATGCATTGGCTGTGCTGCCGATGTTTCTCGCTCTGCTGGCATTGCTGATGGCGGTCACGCTGGGATCGCAATTGGCGCTGACGACATTGGGCCATTACTTCGTCTACCGCCTGCGCGGGCAGTTAGTGAAGCGCATCCTGGATACCGATATTGAACGCCTTGAACAGTTAGGCAGCGCCTCATTGTTGGCCAGTCTCTCCAGCGATGTCCGCAATATCACCGTCGCCTTCGTGCGCTTGCCCGAACTGGTGCAAGGGGTGATTTTAACTCTGGGGTCGGCGGCCTATCTGGGGTGGCTATCACCGAAAATGCTGGCGGTGACGGCGGTGTGGGTCGCCGTCACCGTGGTGGGCAGCGGTTGCCTGGTCTCGCGGGTTTATCGCCATATGGCCAGTTTGCGCGAGTCGGAAGAGCGCCTCTATCATCATTACGAATCGGTGATTGACGGTCGCAAGGAACTGACGTTAAACCGCAAGCGAGCGCAGGCGCTGTACGAACAGACCTATCAACCCGATGCGCAAGCTTACCGCCACCATATCATTCGCGCCGATACCTTCCATTTGAGTGCGCTCAACTGGTCAAATATCATGATGTTGGGGGCGATCGGACTGGTGTTCTTTATGGCTAACAGCCTGGGATGGGCGAACTCGGCGGTGGCCGCCACGTATTCTCTGACGCTGCTGTTCTTGCGCACGCCATTACTGCAGGCGGTCGGGGCGTTTCCGACGCTGGTCAGCGCCGAAGTCGCTTTCAACAAGCTGAAGACGCTGCGCCTGGCCGAGTACCAACCGGCGTTCCCTGCCGCCGCCGGCCGTTCCTGGCAGACGCTGGAGCTGCGCGACGTGGTTTTTCACTATGCCGATACGGAGCAACAGCCCGGTTTTGCCGTCGGGCCGCTTAATCTGACGCTGCGGCGTGGCGAGCTGATCTTTTTGATCGGCGGCAACGGCAGCGGCAAGTCAACGCTGGCGATGCTGTTGACCGGGTTGTACCGGCCGGTGAGCGGGCACATCGTTCTGGATGGCGTCGCGCAGACCGCGGCGGATATGCCGGACTATCGTCGGCTGTTTTCGGCGATTTTCACTGATTTTCATCAGTTCGATCGTTTGCAAGGGCCGGAAGGCGGCGAACCCGATGCGGAACTGGTCGCCGGCTGGATCGAGCGGTTGAATATGAAAAGCAAGCTGCAGTTCGACGGCGCCAGGGTGACTAACCCGCAACTGTCGCAGGGGCAGCGCAAGCGTCTGGCTTTGCTGCTGGCCGTGGCGGAACAGCGCGATATCTTGCTGTTGGATGAATGGGCCGCGGATCAGGATCCGCAATTCCGGCGCATTTTCTATCGCGAGCTGTTGCCAGAACTGCGCGCGCTGGGCAAAACGGTGTTTGCCATCAGCCATGACGATCACTATTTCGAACATGCCGATCGGCTGCTTGAGATGCGCTCGGGTCATTTACGTGAGCTGACCGGCAGCGAGCGTGAACACGCCAGCCGGGATTCCGTCAGCAGAATCGGTTAACTCACGCCGGCCCGAGCGAGACCAACGCGGGCCGGTGCTTCTCACCGTATGATCCCAGTGCGTCGCTTCATTTTATCCCCCGCCTTCAGCGCTGTCTGTTGCCGATTTGGCTTATGACCAGTCAAATAATTGATGGTTGAATTATTTACCAGTGGTTTGATTTTGACCTTTCAAGGTATGGCACACTGCACGTTCGTTCGCCTATCAATTCAAGTTATCGCCTGCCGATAACAGTGATATCCACGGTGCCGTTCTTACTGAGGCGGTGATGCAGGTCTATGGCTAGCAGCTGTTTTTTAAATTTCCATAGGAAAAAACGACTTTATCGATCGTTAAAACAGATCAATAATTGCTGTTTGAGTGGTTTAATCTATTGGTTGGGGGCGCTGTGGTGAGCAAGGATGGATCGGATATCAAACGTAGAGCATGGCTGTGTGTGTTTATCGGTAGCGGGCTGTTCTGGCTGTTAACCGCCGCCGTGATTTACTGGTTACTGAGTTAGCAGGTTAAGCAGGAAGGCGATTCGTGAACAAAAAGCAGGCTAAAAACCGTGAGGGCGCTGAGCGTCGCGCACAGTCCAAAATTCCGCCGTCATGGGTGCTGAGCGATGAGCAGCGCGCCTTTATTGATGATTTATGGCAGGACACCGACTCTGAGCCCGTGCGGCCCCCATTGCGCCGCAGTGTTAGCTGATCACGCGGCTGCGGCCGGCCAGCGCGCCGAACAGCATTTGCAAGACGGTCAGGCCCAGCAGGGCGATCAACGGCAAGCGCCAGCCTTCCGTCAGATCGTGCAGCAGGCCGAATAGGGTGGGCCCCAGCGCCGCCAACAGATAACCGACGGATTGCGCCATACCCGACAACAGCGTCGCCTGATGATGATGCTGACTGCGCAATCCAAAGAACGACAGCGCCAGCACCAGCGAACTCCCCGCCCCCAACCCGGCAAACGTCAGCCACACCAGTGAACTGGCGGGTTGCACCAATAATCCCCCGACGCCGATGAAGATCAGCAGAGAGCTGCCCAACGCGATCGCCCGCTGATCGCGCGCCCGCGGCAAAATCACCACCATGACAAAGTTGGCGACGATCGCCACCACCTGGTAAACGAACAGTTCGAAACCCGCCTGCTGAGCGGAGGTGCCGTGGCTGGCGGCAAAAGCGCTGAACCAGCCGATGATGGTGTAGAAGGCGATCGATTGCAGCCCCATGAACATCGCCACTTGCCAACCCAGCGCGCTGCCCCAGGGAGAGCGATAGCGTTGCGGCTCCGTCGGCTGCGGCTCTTTAGTGGCGGGTGTGGCGGAGCGCCGCAGCTGCGGCAACCACACCAGCAGCGCCAACAGCGCAGGCAAGCCCCAGCATAACAAGGAGAACCGCCAGCCAAGGTCGGCCAGCGAAGCCAGTGGCACGGCCAAACCTGAAGCGATGGCGGCAACCAGCGACATCACCGCCGCATAGGCGGCGATCATCGCGGCGGCGCGATGTGGGAAATCTCTTTTCACCAGCGTCGGCAGCACCACGTTGGCGAAGGCGATGGCGGCGCCGATCAGGATGCTGCCCGGCCATAGCATGGCGTCTTGCGGCAGGGAGCGCAGGGCGATGCCGCAGATCAGCAGCGCGAGGGCGAGGCCCAGGGTGCGCTCGATACCGATGCGTTTCGCCAGCGTCGGGGTCAATGGCGAGAGGATGGCGAACAGGATCAGCGGCAGCGAATTGATCAGGCCGGCGGCGGTGGCGGACAACGCCAGCTGTTGCTGGATCTGCTCCAGCAGCGGGCCGACGCTGGTCAGGGCGGCGCGCAAATTGGCCGCGATCAGCATAATGCCGACGATCAGCAGAATAGGGCGGTGTAACCGGCGACGCGGGGTCGCGGTGGATGAAGCGGGTTGCGGCATGGGTTCCTCGCACCAGGGCATGCAGTCAATCAGCGCTGCATGGCGTGATGCGTTGATTGACGTTAACGCTTACGTACCGACAAGGGGCCGATATCTGATCGCAAGTGTAGGGAAGATGGCTCGTACTGACAAGGGGATGGCCCGGCGGGATGGTGGCGGTTAATCCCCGCCGGCCGCAGGATAATTATCATTATGTGATCCTGGTCACTGAGTGAACTAAAAGTCATGGCGCGGGGCGCACCATGCGCCGCTTTCGCTTTCCGTGCAGCCCACGCCTCAGCGCTCCGGGGGTTATCGCCCGTCATGGCATTTCACTTTGCCCCCCTTCCGCTTTTAGGTTTTTCGATCCGTTTCGATTCGAAAGGTTTTTTGGCGGTTTTTTTGCTAAAACGGGGCTGTAAGCCCGATCACAATTTCATTGCTTTCGCTTTGCTGTAATGCCAGCGCAGTAGAGCGAAAGCCATCTTCTCCCCGGCGATGCCGGAAACCTGAGGACCGCAGCTCATGCCAGTGAATACCGCAAAGCGACGTGAACACATTATCGATCTGTTATGCGAGCACGGCAGCGTGCGCGTGGAGCAGCTCAGCAAACAGTTTGCGGTATCCACGGTGACGATCCGCAACGATCTGCGCTTTCTGGAACGAAAAGGGTGTGCGCTGCGCGCTTACGGCGGCGCGATGCTCAATCAGCAATTCGCTTTCGATCGGCCGCTGCGGGACAAAGGGCGGTTGAATCGCGACGTCAAAACGCTGATCGCCAACGCGGCGGCCGGCTATGTGCGCGACGGCGATGCGCTGATCCTCGATTCCGGTTCAACCACCGCGCAGATCGTGCCGTTCCTGAAGGGGCGGCGCGATCTGGTGGTGATGACCAATGCGCTGAACATTGCCTACGAGCTTTCGGGAAACGACGGGGTGGAAGTCATGGTGCTGGGGGGCAGCGTGCGCCGCAACTCTTACTCGCTCTACGGTCCGGCTGCCGAGCAGCAATTGCGTCAGTACCGCTTCGACAAACTGTTTTTGGGCGTCGACGGGTTCGATCTGAGCGCCGGCATCACCACGCCTCACCCCGGTGAAGCGCACCTCAATCGCGTGATGTGCGAGGTGGCGCGCGAGATTATCGCGGTGGCGGATGCCAGCAAATTCGGTCGCAAAAGCTTTTGCATGATTCGCGAAGCCGGACAAATCCATCGGCTGATCACCGACAGCCGTCTTCCGGACGATTACGAGCGGGCGTTAACCGAGCTGGGCGTTGAGGTCATCATCGCCGATCGGTAGCACGGCGCCTGCATGGGGGCTTCATGCAGCAGTTGTTACAGCTTGTCGAGCAGCACAAGGCCGGTATGCCGGTCGGGATCTTTTCCGTCTGTTCCGCCCATCCCTGGGTTCTGAAGGCCGCGCTGCGGCAGGCCAAAGCGCGTGGCACGCCGGTGTTGGTGGAGGCGACGTCCAATCAGGTCAATCAGTTCGGCGGCTATACCGGCCAAACGGCGGCCCAGTTTCGCGATGCGCTGTGGCGTCTGGCGGATGAAGTGGGCCTGGCGCGCGAGCGCGTGTGGCTGGGCGGCGATCATCTGGGGCCCAACGCTTGGCAAGATCGCCCGGCTCAGGAAGCGATGGCGCTGGCGGAAACCTTGATAGACGATTACGTTCGCGCCGGATTTCGCAAAATTCACCTCGATTGTTCCATGTCGTGCGCCGATGATCCCTCGCCTCTGGGGGATGCCACGGTTGCCGAGCGGGCGGCGCGTTTGTGCGCGGTAGCGGAACGCGCCTGGGCGCAGAGCGGCGGCGAAGCGCCGGTCTATGTGATCGGCACCGAAGTGCCGGTGCCGGGCGGCGCGCAGGAGGCGCTGGCGGGTCTACAGGTCACCACGCCGCAGGCGGTGGCGCAAACGCTGGAAACACATCGTATCGCCTGGCAAAAGGCTGAGCTGAACGATGCCTGGCAGCGAACTATTGCGCTGGTGGTGCAGCCGGGCGTTGAGTTCGATCACCACAGCGTTGAGCACTACCAGCCGCAGCGCGCCGACGCACTGAGCCATTTCATCGAACGGCAGCCGGGCATGATCTATGAAGCGCACTCCACGGACTACCAACCGCCGCAGGCCTATCGCCAGCTGGTGCGCGATCATTTCGCCATCCTGAAGGTGGGGCCGGCGCTGACCTTTGCGCTGCGCGAAGCGCTGTTCGCCCTCGATCGCATCGAACGCGAATGGCTGGGGGAACGCCAGTCGGCGCAGCTGTGCGCCACGCTGGAGCAGGTGATGCGCGAGCAGCCGCAGCAGTGGAGCCGCTATTACCACGGCACGCCGCACCAACAGTACCTCGATCGCCACTACAGCCTGAGCGATCGGGTGCGTTACTACTGGCCGCAGCCGCAGGTGCAGCAGGCGGTCGACGGTTTGCTGGACAACCTGCGCCGCAGCCCGGCGCCGCTGGCGCTGCTCAGCCAGTACCTGCCGGATCAGGCGCGGGCGCTGAACGCCGGCGAATTGAGCGCCGATCCGCAGGAGTGGGTGCTGCATAAAGTGACGCAGGTGCTCGACGATTACCACGCCGCCTGTTACCCGGAGGGCCGCTGATATGCCGAACATTTTAATGACCCGCATCGACAATCGCCTGGTGCACGGCCAGGTAGGCGTGACCTGGACCAATACCCTCGGCGCCAACCTGGTGGTGGTGGCCAACGACGAGGCCGCCGCCGATCCGGTGCAGCAGAACCTGATGGACATGGTGGTGGCGGAAGGGGTGCAGACCCGTTATTTCACGCTGCAGAAAACCATTGACGTGATCCACAAGGCGGCGGATCGGCAGAAGATCTTTCTGGTGTGCAAAACGCCGCAGGATGTGTTGACGCTGGTGCGCGGCGGGGTGCCGATCCGTTTCGTCAACGTCGGCAATATGCACTTCGCCGAGGGGAAGCGGCAGGTGCACAAAACGGTGTCGCTGGACGACGGCGACGTGGCCGCGTTCCGCGCGCTGGCGGAGCTGGGCGTGGAGTGCGAAGTGCGCCGGGTGCCGGATGAAGCGGGCGAGTCGATCGGCAAACTGCTCTTTTGAGCCAGGGGGAAAGCATGTTGACGGATGCGTTATTGATTGCGCTGTTGGCTGGGCTGGCGGGGGTTGACCTGTTCGACGGTCTGACCCACTTCCACCGGCCGGTAGTGATGGGGCCGCTGGTGGGGCTGATTTTGGGCGATGTCTATACCGGGTTGCTGGTGGGCGGCACGCTGGAGCTGGTGTGGATGGGGATGGTGCCGCTGGCGGGCGCCCAACCGCCGAACGTGGTGATCGGCGGGGTGATCGGCACCGCATTCGCCATTCTGACCAAGGCCGATCCTAAAGTGGCGATCGGCGTGGCGGTGCCGTTCTCGATTGCGGTGCAGGGCTGCATCACGCTGCTGTTTACGCTGTTTTCACCGATGATGCACCGCTGCGATCGCATGGTGAAAGCGCTGAACTGGCGCGGCATCGAACGGGTGAATTACCTGGGCATCAGCATTCTGTTCATCTTCTATTTCGTGGTGGCGTTCCTGCCGATTTACTTCGGCGCCGATGCGGCCAGCGCCATGGTGCAGAAGGCGCCGGGCTGGCTGCTGGACGGGCTGGCGGTGGCGGGCGGCATGATGCCGGCGATCGGTTTCTCGCTGCTGATGAAAGTGATGATGAAAAAAACCTACGTGGCCTATTTTATCCTCGGTTTCATCTCGGTCACGTTTCTCAAGCTGCCGATCCTGGCGGTGGCGCTGGGGGCTCTGGCGATCGCTCTGATCGACTTCTTCAACACGCAACGCGGCGCGGCAGAGGCAACCACCCGGCCCGCTCCGCAGGAGGACGCCGAAGATGGCATTTAACGATTCCGACGATCTGCTGGCGCAAAAAGCCGAGCAGCGCATGGCGCAGGCGCTGGCCACCAGCCAGGTGGAACAGGACGATTATCTGGACAGCCAGCCCGCCGAAGCGCTGACGCGCGGCGACATCAACCGCATGGCCTGGCGTTCGCTGCTGTTGCAGGCGTCGTTCAACTACGAGCGCATGCAGGCGGGCGGCTGGCTGTATCAGTTGATCCCCGCGCTGCGCAAGATCCACCGCAACCCGCAGGATCTGGCCAACTCGATGAAGATGCACATGGAATTTATCAACGTGCACCCGTTCGACGTCACCTTCCTGTCCGGCCTGGTGCTGGCGATGGAGCAGAACAAGGAGAAAATCTCCACCATTCGCGCGGTGAAAGTGGCGCTGATGGGGCCGCTCGGCGGCATCGGCGACGCGCTGTTTTGGCTGACGCTGCTGCCGATCTGCGCCGGCATAGGCGCTTCGCTGGCATTGGAGGGCAGCCTGTTCGGGCCGATCGTTTTCCTGCTGCTGTTCAACCTGTTCCACTTCGGCCTGCGTTTTGGGCTGGCGCACTACGGCTATCAGGCCGGCACCAGCGCGCTGGCGCTGCTGAAGACCCACACCCGGCGCATTTCTCACGCCGCATCGATCGTCGGCATGACGGTGATCGGCGCGCTGGTGGCCTCGTATGTGCACCTGTCCACGCCGCTGGTGATGCATGCCGGCAAGGCCAGCGTGGCGCTGCAGACCGACGTGCTGGACAAGCTGATGCCCAACTTGTTGCCGCTGTGTTTCACGCTGCTCATTTTCTTCCTGATGAAGCGCGGATTCTCGCCGGTGAAGCTGATTGGCGTCACCGTAGTCATCGGCGTGGCGGGCAAATTTATCGGTATTTTGTGAGGAGCGGGCTATGCCAGGCATTGTGATTACCGGCCACGGCGGCTTTGCCACCGGGCTGTTGCAGGCGGTGGAACAGGTGGTGGGGCCGCAGCGGCACTGTGCGGCGGTTGATTTCCCCGAACAGATGAGCACCGCGCAGCTCAACGACGCCTTACGCTCGGCGCTGGCCGCGGTGGCGCAGCCGGACGGCGTGGTGTTCCTCACCGACATGCTCGGCGGTTCGCCGTTTCGTAGCGCCTGTGAACTGGCGGATGCGCGGGGCGATTGCGAAGTGCTGACCGGTGTCAACATGCAGTTGGCGGCGGAAATGATGCTGGAACGTGACGGACTGAGCCTGGATGAATTTCGCGAGGTGGCGCTGGCGAGCGGTAAACGCGGGCTGACCAGCCTGTGGCATGAACGCCGCCGGGTGAAGTGCGAAGACGCGCAGGCCGATGGCATCTGAACGAAAACCGGGCGCGCTTGCGCCCGGCTTCGTGAGTTATGCCGGCAACGGGCTCAGCGCCAGGCGCGCCGGTTGGTCTTCGCCGCGGCTGAAGCGCCAGCAGGTCTGGTGGTACTTAGCCACGCTGTTGCGGTGCGCTACGCTGATCAGCGTCATGTCCGGCAGTTCATCCACCAGCAGGCAGTACATCAGTTGCTCGGTTTCGTCGTCCAGCGCGCTGGTGGCTTCGTCGAGGAACAGGAGGTTCGGGCGAATCAACAGGGCGCGGGCGAACGCCAGCCGCTGTTGCTCACCCGGCGACAGGCGATGGCTCCAGTTGGCGGAGGTATCCAGCCAGCGCTGCAGGTGTTTCAGACGGCAGTTTTCCAGCACCCGCATCAACTGTTCGTCGCTGTATTCTGACGCCAGGCTCGGGTAGCTCAGCGCCTCGCGCAGCGTGCCGATCGGAATGTAGCTGCGCTGGGGCAGGAACAGCGTGTTGGCGTTGGCCGCCACCCCGATGGCGCCCGCGCCATAAGGCCAGATACCGGCGATGGCCCGCAGCAGCGTCGACTTGCCGCAGCCGGAAGGGCCGACGATCAGCAGGCGATCGCCGCGTTGCAGCGTCATCTCGGCGCCGGCCAGCAGCGGCTGGCCGTCGGGCAAGTTCAGGCTGAGGTTATCCAGCGTCAACGGATGGGCGCTCTCTTCCCGCAACTGAATGCCGCGCGGCTGATGGTGAACCTGATCGACGGCGGCGTTGAAGCCGGCCAAACGGTTAACGCAGGCTTTCCAGGTCGCCAAGTCGTTAAACGCGTCGATAAACCACGACAGCGCACCCTGCACCTGGCCGAAGGCCGAGGCGATCTGCATCAGGCCGCCCATCTGAATGGCGCCGGAGAAGTAGCGCGGCGCCGCCACCAGCAGGGGAAACACGATGGCGAACTGGCCGTAGAAGTTGGTGGCGATGTTCAGCCGCCGGGTGATGCGCATGATCGCCCACCAGTTGCTGCGAATGGTGTCGAAACGGTCACCCAACTGTTGCGCCTCGCGCGGTTCGCCGTGGTATAGCGCAATGGCGTCGTTGTTTTCGCGGATGCGGATCAGGCCGAAACGGAAGTTCGCCTCATACCGCTCCTGGTTAAAGCCCAGCATGACCAGCGGTTTGCCGACCCACCAGATCAGCAGCGATCCCAGCACCGCATACAGCAGCGCGAACCACACCATATAGCCGGGTAAGGTGATGGCGTGTTGACCGAGCGCGAAGGTCATCGGCCCGCTGACGTGCCATAAAATGTCGATGAAGGAAAACAGCGTCACCAGGCTGGAGAGCAGCCCGAGCGACAGTGACAGGGTATATTGGGTCAGTACGTTGAGATCTTCAGCGATACGCTGATCGGGGTTATCGACGATCTGCTGCTGCTCGGTGTGGTAATACGCCTGGTGCGCCAGCCATTTTCCCATGAACTTTTCCGTCATCCAGCGCCGCCAGCGCATCTGCAGCCCCTGAGTCAGGTAGATCTTGTAGACCGCCAGCACGATGAAGATCAGCGCCAGATAGGTGAAGCGCCACAGCTGCGCCTTGAACACCGGGTAGTTTTTGTTCTGCAACGCATCGTAGAACACCTGGTTCCACTGGTTGATCTGCACGCTGATATAGACCAGACCGAGCGACAGGATGACGATGGCGATCAGCATCGCCCAGGCGCGCCATCGCTCCTCAGACACCCAAAAGGGTTTGATCAGCTGCCACACGGCGTGTTTCTGCAAGGGGGTTGCGTTCATAACGGCTCGATAATTGCGGTATTTTGTTCAGCATGGGCTGCGGGCCGGTAACAAACAAACCGCGACTGTAAGCAGTTTTGACTCCGCTAACCGTTTGAAATAAGGCGGCTGAATCGCCAGCGGCACGCTGGCGGGCGCAATTGCGGCATACACTCCGGCGCCGGGCGGTTATACTGGCGCCGAATTTTTGCAGAAAGGATAAACGATGAAGGCTTGGTTTCCCCTGTTGCTGACCTGCGGCGTCTTCGCCAGCGCCCGGGCCTGGGCGCACATTGACGAGCCGGACATCGCCGCCGATTGCCAAAAGGTGGCGAGCTACGCCGAACTGGGAAAAAAGGCCTATCAGCGGCAAGATTACGCCAAAGCCGCCGACATCTTTCGCGATCAGGCGGCCTGGAGCGAGTTTTGCGGCCTGAGCGAGCAGGCTGTCGCCACGGCTTACAACAACGTGGCGCTGTCGCTGATGCACGCCGGCGAATTGCTCAAGGCGCAGGCCTATCTGGCGCTGGCGCCGCACGATGACAAATCGCAGCACAACCTGAGCCTGTTGCGCCAACGGCTGGCGCAGCGGCCGCAGCCGCAGGGGCCGGGCGGCGTGTACTGGCAATACGCCGGGCGAGGCGTGTGGAGCGAAGTGGCGGTGAAGCCGCAGGGCGAGCGCTGGTTGATCGATTTCTCCGGCTACGCCATGCCGCAGATGGGGCTGTATTACGGGCCGAACATGGGGGACTTCTCCGCCGAGCTGCCGATCGAACACGGCAAGGCTGTCTACCACCAGCATGAAGCGGAAAGCGCGCAGGTCTGCGACGTGACGATGGAGTTTGGCGAGCAAGCGTTGGAAATGCACACGCGGGGCGATTGCGGGTTCGGTCACAACGTGCGGGCGGAAGGGCGGTTCGTGCGGGTAGAATGACCCGCCCCGACGATCGGGGCGAGCAGGGTTATGCCAGCGCGGCGGCGCCCAGCAGGTTCTTCCAGGCTTCCACATTACCCAGATAGTTGCCGGCTGGCAGCAGATGCAGGCGGCCATCACTATCCTGCAGCGCAAAGGTCGGGAAGCCCTGGCCTTGCACTTTGGCCAGCAACGCCCGGCTTTCCGCGATGTGTTGCGCGGTCGGTGCGCCGCTGTTGAAGCGCATTTCGGCGATAAACGCCGCCGAAGGCAACCCCAGCTCTTTCGCCAACGCCTCCAGCACCGGCGTGTCGGCGATGCGCCGGCCTTCCTGATAGTGCGCCTGCTGAATGCGGTGCAACATATCCAGCCCGCGTCCAGACAGCTTTTCCGCCGCCAGGATAGCGGTGATCGGCGGTTCGGAATCCATCACCGCCGTGGTGTCGCGCAGCAGGCCGTTGAAATAGGCTTCGCCGAACGGCTGGCCCGTCATTTCGGCGATACGTTTGTCGTGTGGAATGACGTAGTTGCGCCATTCATCGGTGATTTGGCGGCGGTTGTTACCGGTCATCATGCCGCCAGCGTGCGGCACAACCTTCAACCCGGGGAGACTTTGAGCCGCTTTCACCAGCGGCGCGGCGCCGTAGCACCAGCCGCACAGCGGATCGAAAATGTAATGCAGAGTGGTTTCGGTCATTTTTACTCCTCGCCTGGCGCGCGGCAAGCCGCCGCGGCGCCAGGGCTGGTTCAATCACTTACGGGCGCTTATTGCGGCCACTTCATCTCGCCTTTCAGCACTTTCGCGCTCAGTTCCAGGCTCGATTCGTCTTTCAGCGTCGGGTAGTGTTTTTTCATCGCTTCAATCAGCGCGGCGGAATCCTTGGCCTTCGGCAGTTCGGCTTCCAGCGTGGTCAGGTATTTCTGGGTAAAGTGCACCGATGCCAGCGTCTGTGCGGCGCCCGGCAGGAAGTGGCCCGGCACGACGACCTGCGGCTTCAGCGCTTCGATGTTTTTCAGCGTCTGCTGCCAGTGTTGGCGCGATTCCACGGTCTGGTTATCGGCGATCCACGGATGGATATTGTCACCGGCGACCGCGACGCCGCCCACGACCGCTTTCAGCGCCGGGATCCAGACGAAGGTGCGATCGGGGGTCGGGCCGTTCAGGCCTTTCACTTCCACTTTCTGGCCGTCGATGGTGAAGCTGTCGCCCTGCAGCGGCTGCGGCACGATCACGGTTTTCGGCGCGTTGTCTTTCAGGATCGGGCCCCAATAGGCGACTTTGCCGTCTTTGGTGGCGTTGATGTCCTTGATGGTGCCTGGCGAAGCGATGATTTTCGCCTCCGGGAAAGCGGCCTTAATCACGTCCAGACCGAAGTAGAAATCCGGGTCTGAGTGGCTGATATAAACGGTGGTCAGCTTCTTGCCGGTCGCCTTGATCTTTTTCACCAGCTCTTCGGCATCGTTGCGCTGGAACTGTGCGTCGATCAGCGCCACTTCGTGTTGGCCGCTGATGATTTCGGAAGACACCGGGAACACGCTTTTCTCGCCCGGGTTATACACTTCCATGGTCAGGGTATCGGCAGCGGTGGCGTAGGTGCTCAGGGTGGCGACGCCGGTGAAGGCCAGAGTTAACAGTGATTTCTTAAACATGGGCAGAGGTCCTTAGGTATCGGTTAATGTTGTAATGATGTTAGGTTGCATAAAGCGATAGAAAAACCGGATAATAAGCAATTATTCGTTGCATAAATCGGACTAATCATGGATCGCATTACCGCCGCTGAGGTTTTTGTCACCATCGTCGATCGCGGCAGCATGATCGCCGCTGCGGAAACGCTGGAGATGTCGCGCGCGATGGTCACTCGCTACCTGGCGCAGATGGAGCAATGGGCCGGAGCGCGTTTACTGCACCGCACTACCCGTAAGCTTAGTCTGACCGACGCCGGTGAGCGTACTCTGGAACGTTGCCGACAAATGCTGGCGCTGGCGGGGGAGATCGACCTGGTGGAGGAAGGGCAGAGCGACGAACTGCGCGGCCTGCTGCGCATTACCTGTTCGCAGTCGCTCGGGCAAACGGCGCTGGTGGGGGCGGTCGCTCAGTATCTGAAGCGTCACCCGCAGGTGGCGGTCGATCTGCAGATGAACAACCGGGCGGTGAACCTGGTGGAAGAGCGCATCGATCTGGCGCTGCGCATCACCAACGAGCTGGATCCCAACCTGATCGCCCGTCCGCTGTCCACCTGCGCATCGGTGGTGTGCGCCGCGCCGGCGTATCTGGCGGCACACGGCACCCCGCGCCAACCGCAGGATCTGGCGTTGCACAACTGCCTGACCTACTCCTATTTCGGCAAAAGCCTGTGGCACTTCGATGCTCAGGGGGTGAAATCGGCGGTGGCGGTCAGCGGCAACCTGAGCGCCAACGAGTCGGTGGTGTTGATGGCCGGCACGGTGCAGGGCGCGGGCATTTCCATGCAGCCCTATTATTCGGCGGCCCCGCTGCTGGCCAGCGGCGAACTGGTCGAATTGTTGCCGGATTACCGGCCGCAGTCGATGGGCATCTACGGCATCTACACCTCGCGTCGCCAGATGCCCGCCACCTTGCGCACCATGCTGGACTTTCTGGTGGAGTGGTTCGCCACCGATCCGCAGTGGCAGGCGACGCTGCGCTAAGGTCTCGGCAATATTCCCTGGCCGCTTTCAGCGCCTGACAGCGGCGGCCAGCCGGGCGGAGAAGCGTGCCGCCTGCTGATGCAGATGGTCGACAAAGGCCGTGACCAGCGCCGATGAAGGGCGGTGCAGCGGCCGGATTAGGCTGACGGTGAACGGCACGTCGATGCTGAACGGCCGCACGTGCACGCCGCTGCCGGCATAGTCGAGCGCCGTCAGCGGGTTAACGATCGACACCCCCACGCCGGCTCTCACCATGGCGCACACCGACGCCGCACTGTGCGTTTCCATCACCATGCGGCGCTCGACGCCCTGTTCGCCGAACAGCGCATCCAGCAAGTGACGATAGCTGTCGGTGCTCGACAGGCTGATAAAGTTCTGCCCGGCGAAGTCCTGCGGCGTCAGCTGGTCTTTTACCAGCAGCGGGTGGCCCGTCGGCAGCACGCACACTTCGTTCAACGTCATCAGCGTCACCCGTTCGGTGCCCGCCGGCGTGAGGGTGTTTTCCGTCAGCCCGAGATCGTGGCGCTGGGCAGACAGCCACTCTTCCAGCAGCGGCGACTCTTGCGGGATCACGCTGAAGCTGACTTCCGGATAACGTTCGATAAAGGGCTGGCACACCGCCGGCAGCAGCGATTGGGAGAATACCGGCAGGCACACGATCGACAGCTGCGCCTGCTGAAACTGGCGGATGCCGGCGGCGGCGTTGACGATGCGATCGAGGCCGTAATAGGAGCGCTGTACCTCTTCGAACAGCCGTAACCCTTGCACGGTGGGGGACAAACGCCCGCGCACCCGGTCGAACAGCTGCAGCCGAATCAGCTTTTCAAAGCGCGCCAGCTCGCGGCTGACGGTCGGTTGCGAGGTTTGCAGCAGGGCTGCCGCCTCGGTCAGGTTGCCGGTGGTCATCACCGCCCGAAAGATTTCGATCTGCCGCAAAGAGATACTGTGCATGGCGAGGCCGCTCGACTGTAGAGAAAGCCATATCATAAATGAATAGACTACGGCTAAATAGATATTTTCCACTCGATTCAGCGTGCGGCACTATGGCCTTATCTGCCGTCATTTTCGAATTGGGAATATCGCCATGCCACGCCCGTTGCACGACACCTCCACCGCGTTGAACGCCGCTAACCTGCTGGCCTTGCCGCAGCGTTTCGGTTGCCCGGTCTGGGCCTATGATGCCGACATCATCAGCCAGCGCATCGCTCAGCTGCGCCACTTCGACACCATTCGTTTCGCGCAGAAGGCCTGTTCGAACATTCATATTTTGCGCTTGATGCGCGAGCAGGGCGTGAAGGTGGATTCGGTGTCGCTGGGCGAGATCGAACGGGCGCTGCAGGCCGGTTTTCAACCGGGCGGCGAACCGAGCGAGATCGTGTTTACCGCGGACGTGTTGGATCACGCCACGCTGGCGCGCGTCAGCGAATTGAAGATCCCGGTTAACGCCGGTTCCATCGACATGCTGGATCAGCTCGGCCAGGTTTCCGCCGGGCATCCGGTGTGGCTGCGCATTAATCCGGGGTTTGGCCATGGCCACAGCCAGAAAACCAACACCGGCGGCGAGAACAGCAAGCACGGCATCTGGTATGCCGACCTGCCGCAGGCGGTGGAGAAAATTCGCCGCTACGGCCTGAAACTGATCGGCGTGCATATGCACATCGGTTCCGGGGTCGATTACCAGCATCTGGAGCGGGTCTGCGATGCGATGGTGCAGCAGGTGATCGATCTCGGTCATGACATCAGCGCCATTTCCGCCGGCGGCGGCCTGTCTATCCCGTATCAGTACGGCGAAGAGGCGATCGATACCGAACACTATTTCGGTTTGTGGAACCAGGCGCGTGAACGCATCGCCGCGCATCTGGGGCATCCGGTGCAGCTGGAGATTGAACCGGGGCGTTTCCTGATGGCGGAAGCGGGCGTCTTGGTGGCCGAAGTGCGGGCGGTAAAAGACATGGGCAGCCGCCACTTCGTGCTGGTGGACGCCGGTTTTAACGATCTGATGCGCCCGGCGATGTACGGCAGTTACCACCATATTTCGCTGTTGCCGGCCGATGGGCGCGATACCTCGGGGCAAGCGCTGCGCGACACGGTGATCGCCGGGCCGCTGTGCGAATCCGGCGACGTGTTTACCCAGCAGGCGGGCGGCGGCGTGGAAACTCGCGAGCTGCCGCCGGTGCAGATCGGCGATTATCTGGTGTTCCACGATACCGGCGCCTACGGCGCATCGATGTCCTCCAACTACAACAGCCGTCCGCTGTTGCCTGAAGTGCTGTTCGAAAACGGCGAGCCGCGTTTGATCCGCCGCCGCCAGACCATCGAAGAACTGATCGCGCTGGAACTTATCTGATCAGCGGGCGGGCGCCCGGCGCCCGCTTCACAGCGTCATGCGGCGGTGCTGGCCATTGGGCAATTGCACATCCAGCGACAGCGTGCCGCCCATCGCCTCGATATAGCGTTTGAGCGACGACAGTTTGATTTCGCTGCCGCGCTTTTCCAAATTGGCGACGGAGGGTTGGCTGATGCCGAGCCGCTTCGCCAATTCAACCTGAGAAACCGCCAACTCTTCCCTCAGCATCGCCAGCCGCAGCTCGAAAATCTCCTGGTCCGCTTTTTGTCTGGCGGCGGCAACGACGGCGGGATCGAGTTTATCGATCAGTTGGGATAAAGGTTTGGCCATCTGCACTACCTCCGGGTTGCCAGATAATGTGAAAACTCCATGGCGGCGATGGGCAACATGCGCTGGTAAAAGCGTTTGTCGCCGGTTTTATCGCCGCCGCACAGCAATACCGCTTGCCGCTGTGGATCAAAGGCGAAAAACACCCTGAAAGGGCGCCTGCGATGTTGAATGCGCAGCTCCTTCAACTGCCGGACCGCGTCGGAAAAATGCAGCGTATCGGCATGCGGCCGCGCCAATTGCGGACCGAACGTCTGCAATTTGTAGATCGCCGCCAGGATGCTTGTTTGCTGGGCGTTGTTCAGCGCTAAAAACCAGTCGTCAAACCGTTCGACGGTCACCACTTGCCACATGACGCGCTCCAAATATAGCGTTTATGCTATATAGTGTAAAGGTTATTGTGCCAACAATATGTACGAACGCTGGGAGCGGAAAAAATCCAAAAGCGGGAAATGCGGCGGGCTGCGCAATCTGAGCGCATGGGTGACGGCTCACCCATGCGGCGGTGGGAATTACGGCTGTTCGTGTGCGTTGTTGAGGGTGGCGACCGAGTGGCGGCGCACCAGCGTTGGGCTGAACATGTTGGTGATTTCCGGCAGCGGTTGCCGGTTGGCCAGTGCCAGCGCCAGCTCCGCCGCCTGGGTCGCCATCGCCACGATCGGGTAGCGAATGGTGGTCAGGCGCGGCCGAAGATAGCGCGAAATCAGCACGTCGTCGAAACCGATCAGCGAAATTTCCCCCGGTACGTCGACGCTGTTATCGCTCAGCACCGACAGCGCGCCGGCGGCCATCGGATCGTTGTAACAGGTAATGGCGGAGAACGAACGGCCGCGGCCGAGCAATTCGGTCATCGCCTGTTCGCCGCCGATTTCGTCCGGTTCACCATAGGCGATCAGCTTTTCATCCACCGCGATACCGTGTTCCCGCAGCGCGTCGAGATAGCCCTGCAGCCGGTCGGTGGCGTCGGAAATCTGGTGGGTGGAGCAGATGATGGCGATGCGCTGATGCCCTTGCTGGATCAGATGACGGGTTGCCAGCCAGGCGCCGTAGCGATCGTCGAGCGCCACGCAGCGCGTTTCGAAGCCCGGCAGCGTGCGATTGATCAGCACCATGCCCGGGATCTGTTGCATCCAGCCGCAAAGTTCCTGATCGCTCAGCCTTTTGGCGTGCACAACCAGCGCTTCGCAGCGGTGCCGCACCAGCTGTTCAATCGCCTGACGCTCTTTTTCGGCGTCGTGGTAACCGTTGCCAATCAGCAGAAAATTGTGGGTGGCGTAGGCCACCTGCTCGACCGCTTTGACCATCGCGCCGAAGAAGGGATCGGAAACGTCGGAGACGATCAGCCCCAGCGTCTCGGTGGATTGCTGCGCCAGCGCCCGAGCGTTGGCGTTAGGGTGATACTGCAGCTGTTCCATCGCGGCCTGCACTGCGGTGCGCGACCCTTCGCTGGCCTTGGGGGAATTGTTTATCACGCGGGATACCGTGGCCACGGAAACCCCCGCCAGCCTGGCAACATCCTTTATCGTAGCCATATCAGTCAACACATCCTGGGTAATCGCTTACATCCCCCAGTTTTGCGGAAAAAAACCGGGGCTGCAAGCGGTCTCGTGCGCAACTTGTGGCGGCGGTTGCAGAATCTCTTCGAGTCTGTACGCATAACCAACTGCTACCGAACGATAGCGCAATTTGTACGTTGGCACCGGCGGTGGGCTTGAGGTAACGTCTGTGCATTCCGATTTGCGCCGAGAACGCCATGTCCATTAAACGCTATCCGCAGCTCGCCCATTGGGGCGCTTATACCGCCGTGGTTGAAGACGGCCGGCTTATCCGTTGTGAACCCTTCGTCGACGATCCCGACCCTTCGCCGCTGCTCGATTCCATCGCGCCGATGGTTTACTCCGACAAACGCATTCGCAAGCCGGCGGTGCGCCGCTCGTGGCTGCAAAAGCGCGAGGGCAGCGACCGTACGCTGCGCGGCAGGGAAGATTTCGTCGAGGTGGACTGGGAATTGGCGCTCGATTTGGTGGCGCAGGAGAATCGCCGGGTGCGCGAGCGCTACGGCGCCTCCGGGTTGTTTACCGGCTCTTATGGCTGGTCGTCGGCCGGGCGGTTGCACCATGCCCGCTCGCTGGTGCGGCGATTCTATTTCAGCGGCGGCGGTGGGGTCGATCAGCAGGGCAACTACAGCTGGGGCGCAGCGCAGTTCTTTCTGCCGTATGTGATCGGCACTTTCTCGCCGTTGACCGGGCGCGTCACCAGTTGGCCGAGCGTGGTGGAGCATTGCGAGCTGTTTGTGGCGTTTGGTGGGTTGGCGCTGAAAAACGCTCAGGTCTCTTCCGGCGGCGCGGCGGAACATGCGCTCAAGCCCTGGCTGCAAAAGCTGGCGCGCAAGGGTACGCCGGTGGTCAACATCAGCCCGATGCGCGATGATTGCCCCGAGTTCGTCAATGCGGAATGGATCCCGATCCGGCCGAATACCGACGTGGCGCTGATGCTGGCGCTGGCTTACGAAATCCAGCGGCTGGGCGCGCAGGATGAAGCCTTCCTGCACAGCCACTGCGTGGGTTATCAACAGTTGGCGGATTACCTGAACGGCGTGAGCGACGGCGTGGCGAAAACGCCGGCCTGGGCCAGCGCCATCACCGGCATTCCGACGGCGCGCATAGCGCTGCTGGCGCGGCAGCTGATCGGCGTGCGCAGTTTTATCACCTGTTCCTACTCTGTGCAGCGCGCGCATCGTGGCGAGCAACCGTACTGGATGATGATCGCGCTGTCGTCGATGCTGGGTCAGGTGGGGCTGCCGGGCGGCGGTTTTTCGTTCGGCCACGGCTCAATGAACGGCGTCGGCAACCCGCGCGTGGATACCCCCGCGCCGACCATGCCGGTAGGGGATAACCCGGCCGGGCTGGCGATCCCGGTGGCGCGCATCTGCGACATGCTGCTGCACCCCGGCGAAGCCTATCAATTTTGCGGCGAGACGCGGCATTATCCGGATATCCATCTGGTGCACTGGGCCGGCGGCAACCCGTTCCATCACCATCAGCAGTTGAACCGACTGGTGGAAGGTTGGCAGAAGCCGGATACGGTGATCGTCCAAGATATCTGGTGGACGGCGGCAGCCAAAATGGCGGATATCGTGTTGCCGGTCACCAGTTCGCTGGAACGCAACGACATCGGCGGCTCGTCGCGCGATCGCTACGTGTTGGCGATGCATCAGGCCATTTCGCCGCAGCATCAGGCGCGCAACGATTTCGATATCTTCGCCGATCTGGCGGAGCGTCTCGGTTATCGCGAGCGCTTTACCGAAAACCGCGATGAGCGCGCCTGGATCGAAGCTATCTATCGGCAATGCGGCGCGGCGCAGCAGCGCGCCGGCGTCGCCTGGCCCGAGTTTGAGGCGTTCTGGCAACGGGGCTATGTCGAGCTGCCCGCGCCGGCCAAAGAGTTTGTATTTTTTGACGCGTTTCGCGCCGATCCCCAGGTTAACCCGCTGCAAACGCCCAGCGGCAAGATCGAATTGTTCAGTGAGCGGATCGCCGGCTATCGCTACGAAGATTTCGCTCCGCATCCGCAGTGGCGGCCGCCGGTGGAGTGGCTGGGTGCGCCGCAGACCAAAAACTGGCCGCTGCACCTGATCTCCATTCAGCCGAGCGATCGCCTGCATAGCCAGATGGATCCGGCGCCGCTGGCGCAGGGCAACAAGACCGCCGGGCGCGAAACCCTGTATATGCATCCGGACGATGCGGAGCCGCGCGGCGTGGCGGACGGCGCCGAAGTGCTGGTCAGCAATGCGCGCGGCAGCTGTCTGGCGGGGGTATCGCTCACCGATGGCGTGACGCGCGGCGTGGTGTTGATGGCGACCGGTGCCTGGTTCGAGCCGGGTTTCGACGCGCAGCGCCGGCCGGTCGAGCAGGCGGGCAACCCGAACGTGCTGACGCTGGATATCGGCACCTCGCCGCTGACGCAGGGGCCGAACGCCATGAGCTGCCTGGTCGAGGTCAGCGCGCGATGAGTGAAGATTTCACGTCTGGGTCACTGGCTCGGTCGTTGTTATATTTATTTTTTCGTCGCTGCGGGAAGGTTTAAGTTTCATTGAGTTATTACAGCAGATCGCGGGAAATTTACAGCTGGTTGCATTTGGAGCAGAACTCTTGCGATTCGGCGGTAGTTTCCTGCATGCCATCTCTCTAGAGTAGGTGATCCCAGAGGTATTGATTGGTGAGAAATCAGCATACTCTGTATGTTGAAGCCATTTTCAATTGCACCAACCTACGCGGATGCGTAGGTTTTTTTTTGCCTGCCATATAGTATTCTTTTCCCTACAACGATTTACGCCTCCATGGCCAAGGGAGAAGGGCATGATCTTTTCACTGCTGCGCGCGCTGTTTCGCCTGTTGTTTCGGGTACGGGTCGAAGGGGACGTCCAGCACTTCGAACGGCAAAAACTGCTGATTACGCCGAACCACGTCTCTTTCCTCGACGGCGTACTGCTGGCGCTGTTCCTGCCGATAAAACCGGTGTTTGCGGTCTATGCCAGCATCGGCGAGAGCTGGTTTATGCGCTGGCTGCGGCCTTACATCGATTTCGTCTCGCTCGATCCCACCAAGCCGATGGCCATCAAGCAACTGGTGCGCATGGTCGAACAGGGGCGGCCGATCGTGGTGTTCCCTGAAGGGCGCATCACCGTAACCGGCGCGCTGATGAAAATCTACGACGGCGCGGCGTTTATCGCCGCCAAATCGGGCGCCACCGTGGTGCCGGTGCGGATCGACGGCCCCGAATTCAGCCCGTTCGGCCGCATGGCCGGGGTGTTCAAGATCCGCTGGTTTCCGCAAATCAGCATCCGCATCTTGCCGCCGACCACGCTGCCGATGCCGGAGGCTCCGCGTGCGCGCGAGCGGCGGGCGCTGGCGGGCGATCGGCTGATGCAGATCATGATGCGGGCGCGCATGGAGACGCGCGAACCGCAGACGCTGTTCCATGCCTTGCTGGCGGCGCAGCAGCGCTATGGGCACCGCAAGCCCTGTATCGAAGACATCGCTTTCAAAGAGGACAGCTACCAAACGCTGATCAAGAAATCGCTGGGCGTCAGCCGCATTCTGCAGCGCTTTACCGCCGAAGGGGAGCACGTCGGGCTGCTGTTGCCCAACGCCACCATCACCGCGGCGGCGATCTTCGGCGCTTCGCTGCGCAACCGCATTCCGGCGATGCTCAACTACACCGCCGGTGCCAACGGCCTGAACAGCGCGATGACCGCCGCCGGCATCAAGACCATCGTCACCTCGCGCCAGTTCCTGGAGAAGGGCAAGCTGACCCATCTGCCGGAGCAGGTGACGCAGGCCAACTGGGTGTATCTGGAGGATCTGAAAGACACCGTTACGCTGGCGGACAAGCTGTGGATCCTGCGGCACTTGCTGCAACCGCAGCGCGCGATGTTGCCGCAACGCCCGGAGGACGCGGCGCTGATCTTGTTCACTTCCGGTTCCGAAGGCCACCCCAAGGGCGTGGTGCATTCGCATGCCAGCCTGCTGGCCAACGTAGAACAAATCCGCACCATTGCCGATTTCACGCCGCGCGACCGCTTCATGTCGTCACTGCCGCTGTTCCACTCGTTCGGCCTGACGGTGGGGCTGCTGACGCCGCTTCTCACCGGCAGCCGCATTTTCCTCTACCCCAGCCCGCTGCACTATCGCGTGGTGCCGGAGTTGGTGTATGACCGTAACTGCACGGTGCTGTTCGGCACGGCGACCTTCCTCAACAACTATGCGCGCTTCGCGCATCCGTATGATTTCGCCCGCTTGCGCTATGTGGTGGCCGGCGCGGAGAAACTGGCGGACAGCACCAAACAGATCTATCAGGATAAATACGGCATCCGCATTCTGGAAGGCTATGGCGTGACCGAGTGCGCGCCGGTGGTGTCGATCAACGTGCCGCTGGCGACCAAGGTGGGCACCGTTGGCCGTATCATGCCGCAGATGGAGGCGCGTTTGATCGCGGTGCCGGGCATCGATAACGGCGGCCGCCTGCAGTTGAAGGGGCCGAATATCATGAAAGGCTACCTGCGGGTTGAACGTCCCGGTGAGCTGGAACCACCGGCGGCGGAAGATGCGAACGGTGTGCTGCAGCCGGGTTGGTATGATACCGGCGATATCGTCAGCCTGGATGAGCAGGGTTACTGCACCATTCGCGGACGCGTGAAGCGCTTCGCCAAGCTGGCGGGCGAGATGGTGTCGCTGGAGAGCGTCGAACTGCTGGCGCAACGGCTGTCGCCGGAAAAACTGCATGCCGCCACGGTCAAAAGCGACAGCAGCAAAGGCGAGGCGCTGGTGCTGTTCACCACCGATCCCGCCATTACCCGCGAGGCATTGCTGCGGGTGGCGCGCGAGCTGGGCAGCCCGGAGCTGGCGGTGCCGCGCGATATTCGCCTGTTGAAAACGCTGCCGGTGCTCGGCAGCGGCAAACCTGATTTCGTCACCTTGCGTCATATGGCCGAACAGCCGGAGAGTGCCTGATGAATCCTTCGACCGAATCCCCTTTGTTGTCACGCGGCATGATCGCGGTGATCAGCGCGCAGTTCCTCTCGGCGTTCGGCGACAATGCGTTGCTGTTCGCCACGCTGGCGCTGATCAAGCAGCAGCTGTATCCGGACTGGAGCCAGCCGATCCTGCAGATGGCCTTCGTCGCCACCTACATCATCCTGGCACCGTTTGTCGGCCAGGTGGCCGACAGCTTCGCCAAAGGGCGGGTGATGATGTTCGCCAACGCGCTGAAGCTGGCGGGGGCATTGGTGATCTGTTTTGGGGGGAACCCGTTTCTGGGTTACAGCCTGGTCGGCGTGGGGGCCGCCGCGTATTCTCCGGCCAAATACGGCATTCTGGGCGAGATCACCAGCGGCGAGAAGCTGGTCAAGGCTAACGGCCTGATGGAGGCCTCGACCATCGCCGCCATTCTGACCGGTTCGGTGGCCGGCGGTATTCTGGCGGACTGGCACGTGGTCGCGGCGCTGGCGGCCTGCGCGTTGGTTTACGCGGGGGCGGTGGTCGCCAACCTGTATATTCCACGTCTGGCGGCGGCACGCCCAGGGGCTTCATGGCGGCCGCGGGCCATGACGAACAGTTTCTTTACCGCCTGCGTCACATTATGGCGCGATGGGCAGACGCGTTTCTCATTGATTGGCACCAGCCTGTTTTGGGGGGCCGGCGTGACGCTGCGTTTTCTGTTGGTGCTGTGGGTGCCGGTGGCGCTTGGCATCGCCGATAACGCCACGCCGACGCTGCTGAACGCCATGGTGGCCGTCGGCATCGTGGTGGGCGCCGGCGCCGCCGCGCGCTTCGTCACGCTGAAGACGGTGAAACGCTGCATGCCGGCCGGGATCCTGATCGGCATCGCGGTCGCGGTGTTTGCGCTGCAAACGACCATGCTCAATGCCTACGTCTTGCTGGCGCTCATCGGCATGCTGGGGGGCTTCTTCGTCGTGCCGCTCAATGCGTTGCTGCAGGAGCGGGGCAAACATTCGGTCGGCGCCGGCAATGCGATCGCAGTGCAAAACCTGGGTGAAAACGCCGCCATGTTGCTGATGCTGGGCCTGTATTCTTTGGTCGTGAAGCTGGGCGTGCCGGTGGTGGGCGTCGGCGTAGGGTTTGGCGTGGTGTTTGCGCTGGCGATTAGCGCATTGTGGTGGTCTCAGCGGCGGTGAAACGGGGCGCAGCCAGGCTGCGCCCTCAGGCTATCAAGGCGCCGGAATGGTAAACCGGGTGTGGATTTCTTCGAGCGCCTGCAGCACGTCCTCATCCAGAATCACGTCGAGGCTGTCGAGGTTGATTTTCAACTGATCCACCGAGGTGGCGCCCAGCAGAGTGCTGGCGACGAACGGCTGCTGACGCACGAAGGCCAAGGCCATCTGCGAAGGATCCAGCCCGTGTTTTTTGGCCAGCGCCACGTATTCGGCGATCGCCAACTGGGTTTGCTGCCCTGAATAACGGTTGAAACGGGTGAACAGCGTATTGCGCGCGCCGGCCGGTTTTGCGCCGTTGAGGTATTTACCGCTCAGGGTGCCGAACGCCAGGCTGGAATAGGCCAGCAGTTCCACCCCTTCGTGCTGGCTGATCTCGGCCAGGCCAATCTCAAAGCTGCGGTTCAGCAGGCTGTACGGGTTTTGAATCGACACGATGCGCGGCAGCTCATGTTTCTCCGCCAGCTGCAGGTAGCGCATCACGCCCCAGGGCGTTTCATTGGAAACCCCGATATAGCGGATCTTGCCGGCGCGCACCTGCTCGGTCAGCGCTTCCAGCGTTTCCAACAGCGTGACCGTAGCTTTGTCCTCGGTGTATTGATAGTTGAGTTTGCCAAAGCAGTTGGTAGCACGCTGCGGCCAGTGCAATTGATAAAGATCGAGATAATCGGTGTTCAGCCGCTTGAGGCTGGCGTCGAGCGCGGCGCGGATGTTTTTGCGATCCAGCGCCTGCTGCGGACGGATGCTGCTGTCGGTGCCGCGTACCGGGCCCGAAACTT
Organism: Serratia sp. PGPR-27; assembly: GCF_022678525.1. Taxonomy (NCBI): domain Bacteria; kingdom Pseudomonadati; phylum Pseudomonadota; class Gammaproteobacteria; order Enterobacterales; family Yersiniaceae; genus Serratia; species Serratia sp. PGPR-27. The sequence goes on from NZ_JALBYS010000027.1 coordinate 46,976, forward strand.
TGCTGGCCAGGACGATTTTTTCGCGATTGCCGCGCGCCTTGATCCAACTGCCGATATAGCTCTCGGTCAGGCCCTGGGTTTCCGGGCGAGGCGGCACCGGGTACAGTTCGGCGGTGTCTATCAGGTTCACGCCTGCGGCCAATGCATAGTCCAGTTGCGCATGGGCGTCGGCTTCGCTGTTCTGTTCGCCAAAGGTCATGGTGCCCAGTCCCAGCACGCTCACTTCTAAAGAACTGTGGGGAATACGGTGGTATTGCATTAACGGCCTTCCTTTCTTGTTAGCGCTGACGGGCCGCGCGGCCCGGTGAAACAGGAGCCCAATTCAGAAGACGGCGCAAAGTCCGTCGGGCGGCGATGTCGCCTTTCCTGACTATAACCAAGCGGTGAAGATGGGGGAAGCGGATTCAGTGCGGAGACGAATGAGGGCTACCGCGCTTGAACGGGCGATAGCCGGCGAGCGGTGATTAGCGTTCGATAACCTGGGAAACCTGATCGCCGTTGATCTGGCGGTGGTTGCCTTTCTCGTCTTTATAACTGATGAGTCCGGTGTCTTCGTCGATCTCTGGTTTGCCTTGCGTCAGGATCATGTTGCCGTCTTTGGTCGCCATGACGTAGTCGCTGGAACATCCCGCCAAACCGGCCGCCATCACCAGCGCAGACACTGCCATTACCCACTTTTTCATCCTGCGGATCCTCGATTATGCAAAAACAATATTCTTTCAAGATTAGCAAACTCTTGGCCGGGGACGTCTCAGATAAGTCTTTATCTGATAAGAAAAACTGAAATGAGGGGGCAACGAAACGGCGGAAGCCGCCGATGGCGGCCTCCGCGCAGGGTTATTCCGGCGAACGGTTTTTCTTGCTGCGCATCAGATTGAGCGCTTCTACCGACATGGAGAAGAACATGGCGAAGTAGATGTAGCCTTTCGGCACGTGCACCTGGAAGCTTTCCAGCATCAGCGTGAAGCCCACCAGGATCAGGAACGCCAGCGCCAGCATTTTCACCGACGGATGGCGATTGACGAATTCGCCGATCGGCCGGGCGGCGAACATCATCACGCCGACGGCAATCACCACCGCCGCCATCATGATGAACAGGTGATCGGAAAGGCCCACGGCGGTAATCACCGAATCCAGACTGAAGATGATATCCAACAGCATGATCTGTACGATCGCGCCGAAGAAGCTGTGCACCTTGGTGTGGTGCTCTTCTTCCGACCCTTCGATGGTTTCGTGGATCTCTTTGCTGGCTTTCCAGATCAGGAACAGTCCCCCCAGCAGCAGGATCAGATCGCGGGCGGAAATGGCGTGATCCAGCACGGTGAACAGCGGGTGCGTCAAGCGGATCACCCAGGCGATGGAGGCCAGCAGCGCCAGGCGCATCAGCATGGCAGCGGCCAAGCCCATTCGGCGAGCTTTGTTCTGTTGCGCTTTGGGCAGCTTCGCCACCACCAGCGACAGAAAAATGATGTTATCAATACCCAGTACGATCTCAAGAATGGTTAGCGTACCTAACGCTAACCAGGCATTGGGATCCATAATCCATTCGAACATTGCCCGACACACCTTAGTACTTAATAAATGCAAAGCGTGAATTATACGCGTTTATCGTGGCGCTGACAGGGCTAGCTAAACCAGAGTTAAACGAAATCGCTTAGATTGAGAAATGTCTTGCCAGCAGCGCGCCGGTAAAACCCTTTTTCAGATAGAAACCGCGCGGCAGCGTCATGATAGGTTGCCCCTGTTCGCCGATGGCTTCGGTGAGCGCCTTGTTGTTGGCCGCTTTGGGACGCAGTTGCAGCACTTCGCCGTGGCGTGCGGTGATGCGTTCTACGTGACCGAGCACAATCAGATCCATCAGCTCTTCCCAATCGCGGCGCAGCATCTCTTCTTCAGCAAGGCTCGGGCTCCACAGCAGCGGCGAACCGACGCGGCGCTGCGCCAGAGGGATTTGCCGTTCGCCCTCTACCGGTATCCACAACACGCGCGCCAGCTTGTGGCGAACGTGGCTGCTGGCCCAGGTGACGCCGCTGTTGCCGGTGAGCGGGGCGACGCAGACGAAAGTGGTCTCCAGTGGTTTGCCGGCGGCGTCGACAGGAATGGTTTTCAGCTCAATGCCCAGCTCAGGAAAATCCTGTTCCGGTTTACTGCCGGCCATGGCGCCGAGGTACAGCTCCAGCAGCATGCCCACCCAGCCTTTATCGCGTTTCAGATCCTTGGGGATCGGCAACTGCGCGCGGGCGGCCAGTTCGCCAAAACTGAAGCCGGCCAGCGCCTGAGCGCGCTCGAACAGCTGCCGTTCATTTTCCGGCGGGGGCGGCAGAGGGGATAAAAACGCCATAAATCAAGCCTGTTGAATTTGGTTGAAAAACGTACTGCATAGGTACACGGGAAACGCTAACCCCAGTCGCCTGGGGAAAAGAATAATAGTAGCATGATTTTACATGACTTTTTTTCTTTCCTTGCGCGGGCGACAATGCACTTGCGGGGCTTGTTCACCTGAAGCCACCGACAATAAACAGGATCTTACACCTATTTATCCACAGATTTATGGGATAACCCAAATTTTTACCGATCACTGGTTCAATTTACAGCCTTGACTCAGGCGGATTTTTACGAATTTGTCCGTTTTGTGCGTAACTTGCCCGGATAATCTGTGGATAAAAACGGCGTTGGTGGATCTTTCGCCAGGGTAAGATCCTTACCGTGCATAGATCACATTTTTGCCCTGTAAATCACTGTGGGATATTGGTTAACTGTATGTTTTTAAGTTTAATATTTGTTTTTAGGTATGAGGGGGGATTTTAGGGGACGAGAGTTTTACCGGCTTATCCCTCGAGTTCTGCACACACCTATCCACAGAAAAAGTGAATAAAACCGGTCTGAAAGGCTAGGGTATGTTTATAACTTTGCCTATATCTGTGAGTTATCCCAATGTTATCCGGCCCGCAGCGCCGTAAAGCAGTGGTTTACCGCCTGTAGCTTGTGTGAAACAATCAGGACATCTATGCGAATTTAAGCTTATCGAGGTAGTCCGGTGATCGATGATGATGGCTACCGCCCGAATGTTGGTATCGTAATCTGTAATCGTCAGGGGCAGGTCCTATGGGCCCGCCGTTACGGTCAGCACTCCTGGCAGTTTCCCCAAGGTGGGATTAACCCTGGCGAAACTGCGGAGCAGGCGATGTACCGTGAGCTGTTCGAAGAAGTGGGGCTGAGTAAAAAGGATGTGCGCATCCTGGCTTCGACCCGCAACTGGTTGCGCTATAAATTGCCGAAACGTTTGGTGCGTTGGGACACAAAGCCGGTTTGTATCGGCCAAAAGCAAAAATGGTTTTTGTTGCAGCTACTGTGCAATGACGCTGATATCAATATGCAGCGCAGCAGCACGCCGGAGTTCGACGGTTGGCGCTGGGTGAGCTTCTGGTATCCGGTGCGCCAGGTGGTGTCGTTCAAACGCGACGTCTACCGCCGGGTGATGAAAGAATTCGCCGTGACCGTGATGCCGATGCAAGAGCAGGCGGCGCCGCGGCAGGCCCCCGCTTATCGCCGAAAGAGAGGTTAAGTTAAGCCGACTATGCTCACGCGCTTGCGAGAAATTGTAGAGAAGGTGGCCGCGGCGGCCAGTCTGACGGATGCGCTGGATCTGCTGGTCAATGAAACCTGTCTGGCGATGGACACCGAAGTGTGTTCCATCTACCTGGCGGACAACGATCGCCGCTGTTACTACCTGATGGCCACGCGCGGGCTGAAAAAGCCGCGTGGGCGCACTATCGCATTGGCGTTTGACGAGGGCGTCGTCGGGTTGGTCGGCCGCCGAGCCGAGCCTATCAACCTGGCCGATGCCCAAAGCCACCCCAGTTTTAAATACGTTCCGCAGGTGAAAGAGGATCGTTTCCGATCCTTCCTCGGGGTGCCGATCATTCATCGGCGCCAACTGCTGGGGGTGCTGGTGGTGCAGCAGCGCGAGCTGCGCCAGTTCGATGAAAGCGAAGAGTCTTTCATGGTCACCCTGGCCACGCAGATGGCCGGGATCCTGTCACAGTCGCAGCTCAACGCCATTTTCGGTCAGTATCGCCAAACGCGCGTGCGCGCGCTGGCGGCCTCGCCCGGCGTGGCGGTGGCGGAAGGGTGGCAGGACAGCAGCCAGCCTTCGCTCGATCAGGTTTACCGCGCGTCGACGCTGGACACCGCCAGCGAGCGCGAGCGCCTGACGCTGGCGCTGGAAGAGGCCGGCGCGGAGTTTCGCCGTTTCAGCAAGCGTTTTGCCGCCAGCTCGCAAAAAGAGAGCGCGGCGATCTTCGATCTTTATTCTCACCTGTTAAACGACGCTCGCCTCAAGCGCGAACTGTTCGCCGAAATCGACAACGGTTCGGTGGCGGAGTGGGCGGTGAAGCAGGTGATAGAAGCCTTTGCCGAACAGTTCGCCAAACTGCAGGACACCTATATGCGCGAGCGCGGCAGCGACCTGCGCGCGCTGGGCCAACGCCTGCTGTTCCACCTCGACGACACCACCCAGGGCGCCACCCAGTGGCCGGCGCGTTTTGTGCTGGTGGCAGATGAGCTGACCGCGACATTGCTGGCCGAAGTGCCGCAGGATCGCCTGGTCGGCGTGGTGGTGCGCGACGGCGCCGCCAACTCGCATGCGGCGATTTTGGTGCGTGCGATGGGCGTGCCGACGGTGATGGGCGCCGACATCCAGCCTTCTCTGCTCAGCCAGCGGTTGCTGATCGTCGACGGTTATCGCGGTGAACTGCTGGTCGATCCTGAGCCGGTGTTGGTGCAGGAATATCAACGGCTGATCAGCGAAGAGCTGGAGCTGAGCAAGCTGGCGGAAGACGACGTCGAGCAGCCGGCGCAGTTGAAAAGCGGCGAGCGTATCCAGGTGATGCTGAACGCCGGCCTCAGCCCGGAACATGAACAGCTGTTGGGCGGCCGAGTGGATGGCGTGGGGTTGTACCGCACCGAAATCCCGTTCATGTTGCAAAGCGGTTTCCCGTCCGAAGAAGAACAGGTCGCGCAGTATCAAGGCATGCTGCAGCTTTATCCGAGCAAGCCGGTGACGCTGCGCACCCTGGATATCGGTGCCGACAAGCAACTGCCCTATATGCCGATCAGCGAAGAAAACCCTTGCCTGGGGTGGCGCGGCATCCGCATCACTCTGGATCAGCCGGAGATCTTTTTGATTCAGGTGCGCGCCATGCTGCGCGCCAATGCCGGCACCGGCAACCTGGGCATTTTGCTGCCGATGGTCACCAGCCTGGAAGAGGTCGATGAGGCCAAGCGCTTGATTGACCGCGCCGGGCGCGAGGTGGAAGAGGTGCTTGGCTACGCGATCCCGAAACCGAAAATCGGCGTGATGCTAGAAGTGCCGTCGATGATTTTCCTGATCCCGCATTTGGCCGGGCGCGTCGATTTCATCTCGGTAGGCACCAACGACTTGACCCAGTACCTGCTGGCGGTGGATCGCAACAACACGCGGGTAGCCTCGCTGTACGACAGCCTGCATCCCGCGATGCTGCAGGTGCTGAACTTGATCGCCGAACAGGGAAAATCGGCCGGGCTGCAGCTTAGCCTGTGCGGTGAACTGGCCGGCGATCCGATGGGCGCGCTGTTGCTGGTGGGCATGGGCTATCGCAATCTGAGCATGAATGGCCGCAGCGTGGCGCGCATCAAATACCTGCTGCGGCATATCGACCTTGCCGACGCTGAAATGCTGGCTCACCGGGTGTTGAACACCCAGATGACCACGGAAGTGCGCCATTTGGTGGCGGCGTTTATGGAGCGGCGCGGCATGGGCGGGTTGATTCGCGGCGGCAGATAATCGCTGCGCGATGTGATTTTTTTACAGAACTTTTCCCGCGCTGCCAGCCCGGACCGCGCTAAGCCTATGTTATGATGCGCAACCTCAGCGCGGCGCTGTTCGTCGTCTTGCAAACCGCAGCGGCCAACGCTGCCGTTTGAAAGGCGTGTGACAACCTGCGCCGACGTTTGGCACCTGCCGCCCCCGCATGGGGAAAAATAACAGACATGTTGTGGTGATAGATGAGCAATAGCTATCTGGCGTTTCCTAAATTTGATCCGGTCATTTTCTCCATTGGCCCCGTTTCTCTGCATTGGTACGGCCTGATGTACCTGGTCGGCTTCGTTTTTGCCATGTGGCTGGCGGTGCGTCGCGCCAACAAGCCGGGCAGCGGCTGGACCAAAGACGAAGTGGAAAACCTGCTCTACGCCGGCTTCCTGGGCGTATTCGTCGGCGGCCGCGTAGGCTATGTGCTGTTCTACAACCTGCCGCTGTTCCTGGATAACCCGCTCTATCTGTTCAAGGTCTGGGATGGCGGCATGTCATTCCACGGCGGTTTGATGGGGGTGATTCTGGTGATGTTCTGGTTCGCTCGCCGCACCAAGCGCACCTTCTTCCAGGTTTCCGATTTTATCGCGCCATTGATCCCATTCGGCCTGGGCGCCGGCCGCCTCGGCAACTTTATCAACGGCGAGCTATGGGGCCGCGTGACCACCGACACCCCTTGGGCGATGTTGTTCCCAAGTTCGCGCAGCGAAGACGTGGCTCTCGCCGCCGCCGATCCCTCTCTGTTGCCGCTGCTGAATCAGTACGGCGTACTGCCGCGCCACCCGTCGCAGCTGTATGAACTGCTGCTGGAAGGCGTGGTGCTGTTTATCATTCTGAACCTGTTTATTCGCAAGCCGCGGCCGATGGGCGCCGTATCAGGCCTGTTCCTGATCGGGTATGGCGCATTCCGCATCATCGTTGAAGCGTTCCGCCAACCGGATGCTCAGCTCGGCCTGTTCGACGGCGTGATCAGCATGGGGCAGATCCTGTCCATCCCAATGGTGGTGGCCGGTGTTATTATGATGATTTGGGCGTACCGTCGTCGCCCGCAGCAACAAGTGTCGTGAGGGACAAATGAAACAGTATCTGGATTTGATGAACAAGGTGCTCGCCGAGGGCACCCCTAAAGCCGACCGTACCGGCACTGGCACATTGTCGATTTTCGGCCACCAGATGCGTTTCAACTTGCAGGAAGGTTTCCCGTTGGTGACCACCAAGAAATGTCATCTGCGTTCGATCATTCATGAGCTGTTATGGTTCCTGAACGGCGATACCAACATCGCCTACCTGCGTGACAACAAGGTCACCATTTGGGACGAGTGGGCCGATGAAAACGGCGATCTCGGCCCGGTGTACGGCAAACAGTGGCGCGCCTGGGGCGCGGCGGACGGCCGTCAGATCGATCAGCTGAGCAACGTGCTCCAGCAGCTGAAGCAAGATCCGGATTCGCGTCGCATCATTGTTTCCGCCTGGAACGTCGGCGAGTTGGATCAGATGGCGTTGGCGCCGTGCCACGCGTTCTTCCAGTTCTACGTGGCGGATGGCAAGCTCTCTTGCCAGCTGTACCAGCGTTCCTGCGACGTCTTCCTCGGCCTGCCGTTCAACATCGCCAGCTACGCGCTGTTGGTGCACATGATGGCGCAGCAGAGCGATCTGGAAGTGGGCGATTTCGTCTGGACCGGCGGCGATACCCACCTGTACAGCAACCACATGGAACAGACTCAGTTGCAACTGACGCGTGAACCCCGTCCGTTGCCGAAACTGGTGATCAAACGCAAACCGGCTTCACTGTTCGATTACCGTTTCGAAGACTTCGAGATCGAAGGTTACGATCCGCATCCGGCCATCAAGGCGCCGGTCGCGATCTGACCTTAACCGCATCACACCAGGGGCGCAGCGATTGCGCCCCTTTTTTTATCCGCATTGCGTACCGCGCCGCATTTTTTTGTCGCGGTCTGCCGTCGTAGAGAAAACATTGCGCAGCTTGCCGCAGCGCTTGCGCATGTGGCTTTACCGCGTTGTTACGGCCCTTACACTGGCGGCATGAACGACAATACTCTCTCGAACATCGATGATCGCCAACGGGGCATGACGCTAATTGAGCTATTGGCGGCGATCCTGATCGCCGGCATGCTCACCGGCTGGGGCGTCGGGCAATGGCGCTATCATCAGCAAGCGCTGCGGTTGGAACACACGGCCCAACAGCTGCTGGCGTTTTTGCTGCGACTGCAGGCGGACGCCAACTGGCGTAACCGCACGACGCTGCTGTGGTTCAAAAATGGCACGCCCTGGTGCCTGGGCGGCGGTGTGCCGCCGCCGGATTGCGCTTCCGCCGAGGGTCCCGTTTTCTCACCGTCTTACCGCGACGTCGTTTTGAGCGGCTACTCCGGCAAAGAGATTGGGTTTTATGGTTTGCGCAATACTGCGCAGGCGGGGCACATCCTTCTCAGCAACGACGCAGGCGGCCTGCGGCTGGTGCTGTCCGCCCGAGGGCGGCTGCGTTTGTGCAGCGAAGGGCTCCGGATAAGGGGGATCGCGCCATGCTGACTGTCGAACGCGGTTTTACCTTGCCGGAGGTGATGTTGGCGCTGGTGTTCGGCAGCGTGATCGTGCTCGGCGCCGCGAAAACCTACCCGCTGTTGCGTCAGCAAAACGTGGCCGTCGGCCAGCATTTTCGGCTGGAGTCAACGCTGCGACAGCTGGCGTTCGGCATCGAGAAAGACCTACGCCGTGCCGGTTTCTGTGCCGGGCAGTGCGCCGGCCGCCCACTGCTGATCGGCCAGGCATCGGGAGAAGCGGCGGGCAGCTGCGTTATCGTCGCTTACGACATCACCCGCAGCGGGCAATGGCTCACCTCGGGCGAGGATGCAGGTTATTTCGGTTATCGGCTGCGCAATGGCGGCTTGGAAGGGCAGCGCGGCGTGAGCCAATGCGATGGCGGCGGCTGGGAGCGGCTACTCGATCAGGACGAAGTGCGCATTGAGCGGTTTCATGTGGCGATAGAGCGGGGCGATCACGGTGCGGCGTTGGCTCGCCTGACGCTGACGGGGCGCTCCGCCAGCGATACGCGTATCAGGCGTAGTCTGAGCGGGAGCGTCGAAATGGCGGCGCTGCCATGAACCGGCGGAGCCAGCGAGGCGGCAGCACCCTGGCGGCGGTGATGTTGCTGTTGGCGCTGGGGCTGATGTTGCTCAATGCTCAGCATCGGCAATTGGATAACGCGCTGTTACTGGCCGCCGATCAGCAGCGTTACCTTCAGGCTTACAATCAGGCCGCTTCGGCGCTGAGTTGGGGCATGAGCCAGCGTTGGCCGCGCGCCGAGCTGAGTGCAGCGGCCTGGTTATGCAGGCAGCGTGTGGAACTGACGGCTTGCGCTCGGCTGTCTGCCAGAGCGGGCATGGTGACGATACGCGGCCTTGGTGAGATGCGCGGCGGTGAACCGGTATGGCTGTATCAATGGGGCACCTTTGACGGCGCCGAGGCTGCTGGCAAGTTGCAAGCACAGCCGGGCGGTCGGCTGGATTTTTGCCCCGAAAAAAGGTTGGCCGACTGTGACGGCTAACGCTCGGGCAGCGCGGATATCCCGCAACGGCTTCAGCCTGCCGGAAGTGTTGGTGGCGGCCTTGCTGTTCTCGGTGTCGCTGCTTGGCTTGTTACAGTATCATCAGGTGCTGTTGCAGTCGTTCCAGCGCCAGTGGCACTACCGGCAAGCCTGGGGGCTGGCGCATCAGCAGTTGGAGGCGTTTGCCGTCACCGGCCGGCTCGAGGCTGAACCGCTGCCGGAAGGGTGGCGGCGCGAGACGGCACTTGACGATGCGGGGAGTGATTGCCGCCGATTGGCGGTCAGGATCCAAACGCCGCAGCGGCAGTGGGCAACGCTGAGCCGCTGGTATTGCGCCCGTTTTTGAGCCGTATGTCTTTTGTTTTAAAGGAGTCTTCATGTTCACGGTTTATCATTCCAATCAGCTGGATTTGTTGAAAACGCTGACCAGCGCGCTGATAGCCAGAGATCCGTTGACCGATCCTTTTCAACAGGAGGTGGTGCTGGTGCAAAGCCCCGGTATGGCGCAATGGCTGCAGATGCAGCTGGCGGAACAGTTCGGTATCGCCGCCAATGTCGCGTTTCCGCTGCCGGCGACCTTCATTTGGGACATGTTCACCCGGGTGTTGCCGGATATCCCGAAAGAGAGCGCCTTCAGCAAGGATGCCATGACCTGGAAGCTGATGTGGTTGTTGCCGGAGATGCTGACTCAGCCGGCGTTTGCGCCACTGCAGCACTATCTGACCGATGACGGCGACAAGCGCAAAATCCACCAGTTGGCCGGCCGGGTCGCCGACCTGTTCGACCAATATTTGGTTTATCGCCCGCAGTGGCTGGAGAGCTGGCAGCGCGGCGAACGCATCGACGGTCTGGCGGAGGCTCAGCAATGGCAGGCGCCGCTCTGGGCGCGACTGGTGGAATACACGCGTGAACTGGGGCAGCCGGAATGGCACCGCGCCAATCTGTATAGCCGCTTTATCCACGCGTTGGAACAGGCAACAACGTGTCCGCCCGGTTTGCCGCCGCGGGTGTTTATCTGCGGCATCTCGGCGTTGCCGCCGGTCTATCTGGAGGCGCTGCAGGCGCTGGGGCGGCATATCGATATCCACCTGATGTTCACCAACCCTTGTCGTTATTACTGGGGCGACATTCAGGATTACGCTTTCCTGGCCCGCTTGCAGAGCCGCAAGCGCCGTCACTATCATCAGGCGCGCGAGCAAGGGCTGTTTCGCGAACCGGATGACGCGGCGCGCCTGTTTGACGCAGAAGGGCAGCAGCAACTCAGCAACCCGCTGCTGGCCTCCTGGGGCAAGCTGGGGCGCGATCACCTTTACCTGCTGTCGCAGATGGAAGGGGCGCAAGAGGTCGACGCCTTTGTCGATATCCCAGCCGATACCATGCTGCACGCCGTTCAGCGCGATATGCTGGAACTGGAAGACCATGCGGTAATCGGTATTACCGCGGAAACGCTGGAAAGCAGCTTCAGCAAACGTCCGCTTGATGAGAACGACCGCTCCCTCAGCCTGCACGCTTGTCACAGCCCGCAGCGGGAAGTGGAGGTTTTGCACGATCAGCTGCTGAGCATGCTGGCGCAGGATCCGTCGTTGACGCCGCGCGACATCATCGTGATGGTGGCGGATATCGACAGCTACACGCCATACATTCAGGCGGTGTTCGGCAATGCCCCCGCCGAGCGCTACCTGCCGTTTGCCATTTCCGACCGTAAAGCGCGCCAGGCGCATCCGGCGCTGCAGGCGTTCATTTCACTGCTCGATCTACCGCAAAGCCGCTTTACCTCGGAACAGGTACTGGCGTTGCTGGAGGTGCCGGCCCTGGCCGCCCGTTTCGCCATTGGCGAAGAGGGGCTGCGCCTGCTGCGTCATTGGGTCGGTGAATCCGGCGTGCGCTGGGGCCTGGACGATGATAACGTGCGCGAACTGGATCTGCCCGCCACCGGCCAGCACACCTGGCGCTTCGGCATTACGCGCATGCTGCTTGGCTATGCGATGGACAGCAATGCCGGCGATTGGCAGGGCATTTTGCCTTACGACGAATCGAGCGGGTTGGTCGCCGAACTGGCGGGGCAACTGGCAGACCTGCTGGCGCAGCTCAGCCACTGGCGGCAAATCTTGAGCGAAGCGCGCCCGCTCGAGGCGTGGCTGCCGCTGTGCCGCCAACTGCTGGATGCTTTCTTCGCAGCGGACAGCGACACCGAAGTGGTGCTGGCGCTGATCGAACAGCAGTGGCAGCAGGCCATTAATTTTGGCTTGGCGGCGCGCTATCCCGATGAGGTGCCGTTGACCATTCTGCGTGACGATCTGGCGGCGCGCCTCGATCAGGAGCGCATCAGCCAGCGCTTCCTCGCCGGGCAAATCAACTTCTGCACGCTGATGCCGATGCGTTCCATTCCGTTCAAGGTGGTGTGCCTGCTGGGCATGAACGACGGCGTGTATCCGCGCACGCTGCCGCCGCTGGGCTTTGATCTGATGGCGCAGCAGGTCAAACGCGGCGACCGCAGCCGCCGCGATGACGACCGCTATCTGTTCCTGGAAGCGATTTTGTCCGCTCAGCAGCGGCTGTATATCAGCTTCATCGGCCGTTCCATTCAGGACAACAGCCCGCGCTACCCTTCGGTGCTGGTCACTGAGCTGCTTGAGTACCTGGAGCAAAGCTATTGCCTGCCGGGAGATGAGGAACTCAGCGCAGACGACAGCGCCCGACGGGTTGGTGAGCACTTGCTGAAGTGGCATGCGCGCATGCCGTTCGCCGCCGAGAATTTCTTGCCGGGCTCGGAGGCGCAAAGCTATGCCGCCGAGTGGCTGCCCGCCGCCGATGGTCGCGGTGCGGCGCATCCGGCGTTCAACCAGCCGCTGCCTGCCGAAGCGCTGCAGCAAATATCGTTGGATGAGCTGCTGCGGTTTTACCGCCATCCGATTCGCGCGTTTTTCCAATTGCGGCTGGGCGTCAGTTTTATCCTGGAAGAGACCGAGCTGCCGGACGAAGAGCCCTTCACGCTGGATAACCTCAGCCGCTACCAGTTTAACAGCCAACTGCTGAATACCCTGATCGACGGCGACGATCCCGAACGGTTGTTCCAGCGGGTGCGTGCCGCCGGCGGCTTGCCCTATGGCGCCTTCGGCGAGATCTATTGGCAAAAGCAGCAGGAAGAGATGAGCGAACTGGCCGAGCAGGTGCGTGCGGAACGCGCAGAGAGCCATAGCCTGGAGCTGGATATCGATATTGCCGGCGTACGTCTCAGCGGCTGGCTGCATCAGGTGCAGGATGACGGCCTGTTGCGCTGGCGGCCCGCCACGTTGTCGGCGGTGGATGGCATATTGCTGTGGCTGGAGCACCTGGTGTACTGCCGCGCCGGCGGCACCGGCGAGAGCCGCATCTACGGCCGCAAGAACTCCGCCTGGCGCTTTGCCGCGCTGGCGCCTGAAGAGGCACAGGCGCAGCTGGCGGAGCTGTTGACGGGCTATCAGCGCGGTCTGAGCCAGCCGCTGTTGTTGCTGAACAAGAGCGGATGGGCATGGTTGAGCCAGTGTTATCTGCCGGAAACGCAGCAAATCGACTGGGAGGAAGAAGCGCAAATTAAGGCACGCGCCAAATTGCTGCAGGCCTGGCAGGGCGATCAGCGCATTCCCGGAGAAGGGGAAGATCCCTACGTGCAGCGAGTATTCCGCCAATTGGATAATGAATACTTAGCGCAAATACTGGCCGAAACAGAGCGTTATCTGCTGCCGGTGGCGCGACATAACCTGGGGTAACAATCCCCCGGTGGTGCTGTACGTCGGGAGGTGGTAAAAATAACGAAGGTTATATTCAACCATTGGGGTGATTCCCGGTCTTACATAACGTACAGGCATATACACGCCGTGTTTCGGGCCGCCACATTGGCGAAGAGCCCGGCGAGTACAGATTTGGTTATGTGGTTTTGATGCACGTCGCCAACGTCAGGGAGTGGGCGTAGCGACGTCAGAATAGGGGTTTATTTTGGATATGCGCAGACAGTTGGCCCGTATCACCGGGCTGGTACTATTGGCTATGTGTTGGGCACCGTTGAGTTGGGCCGCGCAAGGATGGCAACCGCTGACGGAGAAGATCAACAAGAGCGAACACGATCCGCGTCAGTATGAAGCGATCAAGTTGGCTAACGGCATGACGGTGTTGCTGGTGTCCGATGCCCAGGCGCCGAAATCGCTGGCGGCGCTGGCATTGCCGGTTGGATCGCTCGAAGATCCGAACAGCCAACTGGGATTGGCACACTATCTGGAACATATGGTGCTGATGGGCTCCAAACGCTATCCAGAGCCGGAAAACCTGTCCGAATTCCTGAAAAAGCACGGCGGCAGCCACAACGCCAGTACTGCCTCTTATCGCACCGCCTTCTATCTGGAAGTGGAAAATGATGCGCTGGAGCCGGCGGTTGACCGCATGGCCGACGCCATTGCCGAGCCGCTGCTGGATCCGGGCAATGCCGATCGCGAGCGCAACGCGGTGAACGCCGAGTTAACGATGGCGCGTTCGCGCGACGGCATGCGCATGGCGCAGGTCGGCGCGGAAACCCTGAACCCGGCGCACCCGAGCGCGCGCTTCTCCGGCGGCAATCTCGATACGTTGAAAGACAAGCCGGACAGCAAGTTGCATGATGAACTGACCGGCTTCTATAAGCGTTACTATTCCGCCAATCTGATGATGGGCGTTTTGTACGGTAATCAGTCGCTGCCGCAGTTGGCTGGCATTGCGGCGAAAACCTTTGGCCGCGTGCCGAATCATGACGCCAGCGTGCCGCCGATCACCGTGCCGGCCGTCACGCCGGAACAGCAGGGCATCATCATTCACTATGTGCCGGCGCAGCCGCGCAAGCAGCTGAAGGTCGAGTTCCGCATCGATAACAACAGCGCCGCGTTTCGCAGCAAAACCGATACCTACATCAGCTACCTGATCGGCAACCGCAGCAAAAACACCCTGTCTGACTGGCTGCAGAAGCAAGGGTTGGCGGACGCCATCAATGCCGGCGCCGATCCGATGGTGGATCGCAACGGCGGCGTCTTCGCCATCAGCGTTTCACTTACTGACAAAGGCCTGGCCCAGCGCGATGAGGTCGTCGCCGCCATTTTCAACTACCTGAAAATGCTGCGCAGCGAGGGCATCAAGCAGAGCTACTTCGATGAAATCTCGCATGTTCTGAACCTGGACTTCCGTTATCCCTCGATCACGCGCGACATGGACTACATCGAATGGCTGGTGGACACCATGCTGCGCGTGCCGGTTGAGCATGCGCTGGACGCGCCTTATCTGGCCGACCGTTATGATCCAAAGGCGATCGCCGAACGCCTGGACGCCATGACGCCGCAAAACGCGCGCATCTGGTTCGTCAGCCCGGATGAACCGCACAACAAGACGGCCTATTTCGTTAACGCGCCTTACCAGGTCGACAAAATCACGCCGCAGCGCTTTACGCAGTGGCAGCAGTTGGAGAGCGGCATTTCCCTGTCGCTGCCGGCGCTCAACCCGTACATCCCGGATGACTTTACCCTGACCAAGCCATCGCACGAGTTCAAGAAACCGGAAATGGTGGTGGATAAACCCGGCCTGCGCGTGTTGTACATGCCGAGTCGTTACTTCGCCGACGAGCCGAAGGCCGACGTCACCGTCGCTTTCCGCAACGCCAAAACCATGGATTCCGCGCGCAATCAGGTGCTGTTCTCGCTGACGGATTATCTGGCCGGCCTGGCGCTGGATCAGCTGAGCTATCAGGCATCGGTCGGTGGGCTGAGCTTCTCGACCTCGCCGAACAACGGCCTGATGTTTAACGCCAACGGTTTCACCCAGCGTCTGCCGCAGTTGCTGACGGCGCTGATCGAGGGCTATTCCAGCTTCACGCCGACGGAAGATCAGCTGGCGCAGGCCAAGTCCTGGTATCTGGAGCAGCTGGACGCCGCCGAGAAGGGCAAGGCGTTTGAGCTGGCCATTCAGCCGGTGCAGATGGTTTCCCGCGTGCCGTATTCCGAACGCAGCGAGCGCCGCGAAGTGCTGAAGACGTTAACGCTGAAAGACGTGCTGGCCTATCGCGACAGCCTGCTGGCCGAGGCCACGCCGGAGCTGCTGGTAGTGGGCAACATGAGCAAGCAGCAGGTCGACACGTTGGCGTCGACGCTGAAACATCGTCTGGGCTGTACCGGGAGCGAATGGTGGCACGGCGAAGACGTGGTGGTGGACAAGGATCATCTGGCCAACCTGCAACAGGTGGGCAGCAGCACTGACTCGGCGCTGGCGGCGGTTTATGTGCCGACCGGCTACGACGAAGTGACCGGCATGGCCTACAGTTCGCTGCTGGGGCAGATTATTCAGCCGTGGTTTTACAGCCAGCTGCGCACGCAGGAGCAATTGGGGTACGCGGTCTTCGCTTTCCCGATGTCGGTGGGGCGCCAGTGGGGCGTGGGCTTCCTGTTGCAGAGCAACAGCAAACAGCCGGCCTACCTGTACCAGCGCTATCAGGATTTCTACCCGAAAACCGAGAAACGCCTGCGCGACATGAGCGAGGCGGACTTTGAACAGTACAAACAGGCGCTCATCAATGAGCTGAAACAGCGGCCGCAAACTCTGAGCGAAGAGGCCAGCCGGTTCGCCAACGATTTCGATCGCGGCAACTTCGCCTTTGATACCCGCCAGAAGCTGATCGCGCAGGTGCAACAGCTGACGCCGGCCAAACTGGCGGATTATTTCCACCAGGCGGTGATCCAGCCACAGGGGCTGGCGGTGCTGTCGCAGGTTAGCGGCAGCGGGCAAAACAAGGCGGATTACGCGGCGCCTAAGGATTGGGTTACCTATCCGAACGCGTCGGCATTGCAGCAGATTTTGCCGCGTAAAGTGGCAACACCATGACGGAAATTGCCCCGCAGAGGCTGGAGCCGCTGTCGTTGCCGCTGTTCGGCGAACGCCTGATAGAAGCGTCGGCGGGCACCGGCAAAACTTTTACCATCGGCGCGCTGTACCTGCGCTTGCTGCTGGGGTTGGGCGGTGACGCGGCGTTTCCCCGCCCGCTGACGGTCGAAGAAATCCTGGTGGTGACCTTTACCGAGGCCGCCACCGAGGAGCTGCGCGGGCGCATCCGCGACAATATCCACGGGCTGCGCATCGCCTGCGTGCGCGGTGTCAGCGTCAACCCGTTGTTTTCGGCGCTGATGGAAGAAATTGACGATTTGAGCGACGCCGCCTCACAGCTGCTGGCGGCGGAGCGGCAAATGGACGAAGCGGCGATCTACACCATTCACGGCTTTTGCCAACGGATGCTGACGCACAACGCCTTCGAGTCCGGCATGTTGTTTGAACAAACGCTGGTGCAGGACGAGCTGCCGCTGCGGCGGCAGGCCTGTGCCGACTTTTGGCGTCGCCACTGCTATCCGTTGCCGCTGGGCGTGGCGCGTGCGGTCAGCCAGGAGTGGAGCGGCCCGGAAGCGTTGCTGGCCGATCTCTCCGGCTATCTGCACGGTGAAGCGCCGGCGCTGCGTCGGCCGCCGAAGGACGAAGAAACCCTCCTGATGCGCCACGAGCAGATCGTCGCGCGCATCGACGCCATCAAGGCGCAATGGCGGGCGGTGGCGGGCGATCTTGAGGCGTTGATCGCCCAGTCCGGCGTCGATAAGCGCAGCTACAGCAGTAAACACCTGCCGAACTGGCTGAACAAGGTCGGCGAATGGAGCGGGCAGGAGACTCAGGACTACCAGCTGCCGAAGGAACTGGATAAATTTCGCCAGTCGGTGCTGCTGGAGAAGACCAAGAAGGGCGAGCCGCCGCGGCATGCGCTGTTCACGGCGATAGACGAACTGTTCGATGAACCCTTGACGTTGCGCGACCTGATCATGGCGCGCGCACTCAGCGAGATCCGCACTTCCATTCAGCAGGAAAAGCGCCAGCGCGCCGAGCTGGGGTTTGACGACCTGCTCAGTCGGCTGGACGGCGCCCTGCAAAGCGGCGGCGGCGAACAGCTGGCGCAGGCGATCCGCCAGCGCTATCCGGTGGCGATGATCGATGAATTCCAGGATACCGATCCGCAGCAATACCGTATTTTCCAAAAACTTTACGTCGGCCGGCCCGATTGCGGCCTGCTGCTGATCGGCGATCCCAAGCAGGCGATTTACGCCTTTCGCGGCGCCGACATCTTCACCTACATGCGTGCGCGTTCAGAGGTGAGCGCCCACTATACGCTGGAGACCAACTGGCGCTCGTCGCCGTCGATGGTCGCCAGCGTCAATCACCTGTTTTCTCAGGTAGAAAAACCTTTCCTGTTCGGCCAAATCCCCTTTATTGAGGTTAACGCGGCGGAAAAGAACCAAGGGCTGGCGTTTGAATTGCACGGCACGCCGCAGCGGGCGATGCAGTTCTGGCTGCAGCAGGGAGAAGGCGTGGGTGTAAGTGATTATCAACAGCTGATGGCGCGCCTGTGTGCCACGCAAATTCGCGACTGGCTCAGCGCCGGGCAGCAGGGGCTGGCGCGGCTGCAGAGCGGCAAGGCGTCACGGCCGGTACAAGCCTCCGATATCACGGTGCTGGTGCGCAGCCGCAATGAGGCGGCGTTGGTGCGCGATGCGCTCAGCGCGCTGTCTATCCCGTCGGTCTACCTGTCCAACCGCGACAGCGTGTTTGACACCCCGGAGGCCAAAGACCTGCTGTGGTTGCTGCAGGCGGTGTTGGCACCGGAGCAGGAGCGTACGCTGCGCAGCGCCATGGCCACCGGGCTGATGGGGCTGGACGCGCCGACGCTGGACGGCCTGAGCCGCGATGAGCGCGCCTGGGACGCGCTGGTTAATGAATTCGACAATTACCGCACGCTCTGGCTGCGCCGCGGCGTGTTGCCGATGCTGAGCGAGGTGATGAAAGCGCGCCAACTGGCGGAGAACCTGCTGGCCAGCGCCGGCGGCGAGCGTCGCTTGACCGACGTGCTGCATCTGGGGGAGCTGTTGCAAGAAGCGGCGGCGCAGCTCGACAGCGAGCATGCGCTGGTGCGCTGGCTGGCGCAGCAGATCGCCCAGCCTAATCGCCAGTCCGACAATCAGCAGCTGCGGCTGGAGAGCGACCGGCATCTGGTGCAGGTGATCACGATCCACAAGTCCAAGGGGCTGGAGTTCGATCTGGTGTGGCTGCCGTTCGTCGGCAACTTCCGCCAGCAGCAGCAGGCGCTGTATCACGATCGCCACAGTTTCCAGGCGTTGCTGGACCTCGACGCCAATGAAGAGAGCCAGGCCTGGGCGGAGGAGGAGCGGTTAGCGGAAGACCTGCGTCTGCTGTACGTGGCGCTGACCCGCTCGGTGTACCACTGCAGCATCGGCATCGCGCCGCTGTTCCAGGGCACGCGCAAGAAGCAGGGCGATACCGATCTGCACCGCAGCGCATTGGGCTATCTGGTGCAGGGCGGGCAGCCCGGCGACGCCGTGTATCTGCAGGAGCGCCTGCAGCAATTGGCGGGTGGCGGCATTGCGCTGTCGCTGGTTGAATCGCCGGACGAGGCGCCTTGGCAGCTCCAGACGGCGTTGGCCGAAGCGCTGGCGGCGAAAAGCTTTACCCGGCGGATCCAGGATTTTTGGCGGGTGACCAGCTATACCGGTTTGCAGCAGCACGGCGCGAGCCTGATGCAGGATCTGCTGCCGCGTCTGGATATCGACGCTGCGGGGGAGCGGAGTGAGGAGAGTGAGCCAGCGCTCACACCGCATACCTTCCCGCGCGGCGCGACGCCCGGCACCTTCCTGCACAGCCTGTTCGAAACGTTGGACTTCACCCAGCCGCTCGACGAACAGTGGTTGCTGGAACAGCTGCAGCAGCAAGGGTTCGCTGAACACTGGCAACCGATACTGCTGGCGTGGATGCAGGTGCTGCTCAATACGCCGCTCGATGACAGCGGCGTGACGCTGGCGGCGCTGACGCCGCAGCACAAGCAGGCCGAGCTGCAGTTCTATTTGCCGATCAACCGGTTGTTGCAGGCGAAGGAGCTCGATGCTCTGGTGAAGCGTTACGATCCGCTTTCCGCCCGCTGCCCGGCGCTGGATTTCCATCAGGTGCAGGGCATGCTGAAAGGCTTTATCGACCTGGTGTTCTGTTGGCAGGGCAAATACTACCTGCTGGACTACAAGTCCAACTGGTTAGGGGAAGACAGCAGCGCCTATACCCGGCCGGCGATGGAGCAGGCGATGGCGGAGCATCGTTACGATCTGCAATATCAGCTGTATACGCTGGCGCTGCACCGTTATCTGCGTCATCGGCTGCCGGATTACGATTACCGGCGCCATTTCGGCGGGGTGATTTATCTGTTCCTGCGCGGCGTGGATGCGGCGCACCCGGGCAACGGCATTTTCACCTGTCTTCCCGAGTTTGAGCTGGTGGCGGGGATGGATCGCTTGTTCAGCGGCGAGGCTGCTGCGACGGAGGATGGATCATGATCGCACTGCTGGAGCAGGCGGTGGCGCTTGGCGTGTTGCGCCCGCTGGACGTGCAGTTCGCCCGCGTGGTGGCGAACGAAGACGAGCCCGATATTTTGCTGGCCGCCGCCTGCCTGAGCGCAGAGGCGGGGGCCGGTCACGTCTGTCTGATGCTGGAGCAGCTGCAGGCGGATACGCTGTTTGAAGGGCGCCAACCGGCGCTGGCGCTGGCGCTGTGGGAGGCGGCCGGGCGACCGGATAGCGAGCGTTGGCAGCAGCGCCTGGCGGCCAGCGCGGCGGTCGGGGACGGCAGTAGCGCTACGCCGCTGGTGCTGCGCGGGCCGCGCCTGTATCTGCAGCGCATGTGGCAAAACGAAGGTGAAGTGGCGGCGTTTATCGGCGGCGAAGGCGAGTCGCTGGCGGTGCCGGAGGCTGAACTGCGCACTATTCTCGACCGCTTGTTCGGTTCGGCGAGCGACGAACCCGATTGGCAGAAGATCGCCGCCGCGGTAGCCGCCACGCGGCGCATTGCTGTCATTTCCGGCGGGCCGGGCACCGGTAAAACCACCACCGTCGCCAAGCTGTTGGCGGCGCTGGTGCAGTTGGATGAAAGCGCGCGCTTGCGCATTCAGCTGGCGGCGCCGACTGGCAAGGCGGCGGCGCGTCTGACGGAGTCGCTTGGCAGCGCCAGCCGTCAGCTGGCGTTGACCCCGGCGCAGCAGGCGCTGTTCCCGACGGAGGCGGCGACGTTACACCGTCTGTTGGGGGCGCAGCCGAACAGTCAACGCATGCGCTATCACCGCGGCAACCGGCTGCATTTGGATGTGCTGGTGGTGGATGAGGCCTCGATGGTCGATCTGCCGATGATGGCGCGCCTGATTGCCGCGCTGCCCGATCGGGCGCGGGTGATTTTCCTTGGCGATCGCGATCAGCTGGCCTCGGTGGAGGCCGGCGCGGTGCTGGGGGACATTTGCCGTTTTGCCGAGCAGGGATACAGCGATGCGCGTGCCGCAGAGCTGAGCCGCCTGACCGGCTGTTCGCTCGCAGGGCGGCAGGCCGACGCGGAAGCGGCGGTGCGCGACAGCCTGTGTTTGCTGCGCAAGAGCTACCGTTTTGACGCTCGATCCGGCATCGGTCAATTGGCGTTGGCGGTCAACGCCGGTGCTGGGGAGCGCGCGCTGGCAGCCTTGAGCGGCAGTTTCGGCGATGTCGCGGGCTATGCGCTGGCAACGAGCGAAGAGTATCAGGCGCTGCTGGACGCGTGCGTGGCGGGCTACCGCGACTATTTGCGATTGGCCGCCGAGGGCGCGGATGCGGCGGCGGTGTTGGCCGCCTTTAGTCGCTTCCAGGTGCTGTGCGCGCTGCGTGAAGGGCCGTTTGGCGTTGCCGGCCTGAATGAACGTATTGAACTCGGGCTACAGCGCGCCGGCCTGATTGACCGCAAACCGGGCGTGATCGGCCGCTGGTATCGGGGGCGGCCGGTGATGATCGGCCGCAACGACAGCGCGCTGGGGTTATTCAATGGGGATATCGGCATTACGCTGCCGGATGAGCGCGGCGAGCTGCGCGTGCATTTCCAACTGCCGGATGGAAGCATCAAGTCGGTGCAGCCGAGCCGTTTGCCGGCGCATGAAACCGCCTATGCCATGACGGTGCACAAATCTCAGGGATCGGAGTTTGACCATACGGTGCTGGTGTTGCCGAATCACTTCCTGCCGGTGCTGACGCGCGAATTGGTCTATACCGCGATCACTCGCGCGCGTAAGCAGCTCTCGCTGTATGCCACGGAGGCGGTGCTGCTGCGGGCCATTCGTATGCCGACCCAGCGCCGCAGCGGATTGGCTGAACGGCTGCAGGCAACGGAATAAGCGTTGAAGGGGCGCGGTAGCGGCCGCGCCCACAGGGATTACAGATCCGCCAGCAGAATTTTGGAGCGGCGTTGGTAGTTGTACAGCGCCTGTTTCTGCATCGGCAGCACGTCGACTTCTGCCGGGGTGAATCCGCGCTCCTGGAACCAGTGGATGCTGCGGGTGGTCAGTACGAACAGCTTCTTTAATCCCATCTGCCGCGCCTGGTTTTCCACCCGCTGCAGCAGCATTTCGCCGCGCGAAGAGCTGCGGTAGTCGGGATGCACCGCCACGCAGGCCATTTCACCGATTTTTTCCTCCAGGAACGGGTACAGTGCCGCGCAGGCGATGGTCAGGTTGTCGCGTTCGATAATGGTGAATTTGTCGATCTCCATCTCCAGCTGTTCACGCGAACGGCGCACCAGAATACCCTGCTGCTCGAGCGGCCGGATCAGCTCCAGGATGCCGCCGATGTCGTTGATCGTCGCCCGGCGCACCTGTTCGGCGCTCTCCATCACGATTTGGGTGCCGATGCCGTCGCGCGAGAACAACTCCTGTACCAGCGCGCCGTCTTCCTGGTAGCTGATCAGGTGGCTGCGGCGTACGCCGCTGCGGCAGCCTTTCACCGCGCCGCGCAGGAAGCGCACGGTGCCGGAATGGTAGTCACCGCCTTCCTCCAGCTCTTCAAGGCGCTTTTGCGCGTCGTTGGGGAACAGCTCGGAAAGGATGTTGCCTTCCGCGTCGGTCACGCCCTGTGAGGAGCAGAAACCGATCATTTTCTCCGCCTTCAGCTTAATCGCCAACTGGGTGGCCACTTCTTCCGAGGTCAGGTTGAAGCTCTCGCCGGTGACCGAAACCGCGACCGGGCCAATCAACACGATGGCGTTGCTGTCGAGCTGACGGTGGATCGCTTCTTCATCGATGCGGCGAATGCGGCCGCTGTGGCAGTAGTCGATGCCGTCATCGACGCCCAGCGGCTGCGCGATGATGAAGTTGCCGCTGACCACGTTGATATGCGCGCCCTGCAGTGGCGTGTTGTTGAGGCTCATCGACAGCCGAGCGGTGATGTCGAGCTGCAGCAGGCCGGCGGCCTGCTTGACCAGCTCCAGCGTATGGGCGTCGGTCACGCGGGTGTGTTTGTGGTAGATCGGCTCATAGTTATGCTGAGCCAGATTGGCGTCGATCTGCGGCCGCGCGCCGTAAACCACCACCAGGCGAATACCCAGGCTATGCAGCAACCCGATATCGTTGACGATGTTGGAGAAATTCTCGTGTTCGATGGCTTCCCCGCCGAGCATGATGACGAACGTCTTGCCGCGGTGGGCGTTGATATAGGGGACTGAGTGACGGAATCCTTGCACCAGCTCTGTACTACGTTCCTTCACGGCCAAACCTCTTTGCATATTTATACGATATTTTTGTATTTTTATTCTTTTATTGCGCCGATGGCAAGTGGGAAATCGTCATGAAGCGTGCGCTAAGGGCGCTAAATCGTTAATAAATTGAAAAACCATAAAAAGATTTTCTGATGACAGGGCTGGAATGATTGGTTAAAGTTTTCGGCATCCCCATTTCATTGGTGTTTTTTTCATCTGTTGTAAACAGCTATTACTGCCGGAGCCGCATGCCAAACGCTAATCACAATCTGGGCCGCCGTCGTTTATTACAGGGCGTTGCCGCCAGCTGGTTGCTGAGTGTGAGTCGTACGGGCTTCGCCGCATCATCGCACGTGATCGCCGTGCGCGTCTGGCCATCCTCCACCTATACCCGCGTCACGCTGGAATCCAACGTCGAGCTGAAATACAAGCAGTTCGCCCTGACCAATCCCGATCGCGTGGTGGTGGATATCGAAGGCGTTCACCTCAACAGCGTGCTGAAGGGCATCGCCGGGCAGGTGCGCGCCGACGATCCTTATCTCAAGCAGGCGCGCGTCGGCCAGTTCGATCAGAATACCGTGCGGCTGGTGCTGGAGCTCAAACAAAGCGTCAGCCCGCATATTTTCACGCTGGCGCCGGTGCCGGAGTATCGCAACCGTCTGGTGATGGATCTCTATCCGACCAAGGGCGGCAGCGGCGGCGAGGAATATGATCCGCTACTGGCGTTACTGGAAGATTACAACAAGGGCGATCTGGAGCGCACGCTGCCGCCGGAAGCGCCGCAGGCCGGCAAAGCGGGGCGCGATCGGCCGATCGTCATCATGCTGGATCCCGGCCACGGCGGCGAAGATCCCGGCGCGATCGGCAAGTACAAGACGCGCGAGAAAGACATCGTACTGCAGATTGCCCGCAAGCTGAGCGCCATGATCAAGCGCGAGCCGAACATGAAAGTGTTCATGACGCGTAATGAGGATGTGTTTATTCCGCTCAAGGTGCGCGTCGCCAAGGCGCGCAAGCAGCGCGCCGATCTGTTCGTTTCGATTCACGCCGACGCCTTCACCAGCCGCGCTGCGCGCGGGTCATCGGTGTTCGCATTGTCCACCAAAGGCGCCACCAGCTCGGCGGCCAAGTTCCTGGCGCAGACGCAGAATGCCTCGGACCAAATCGGCGGCGTCAGCAAGAGCGGCGACCGCTATCTCGACCACACCATGTTCGATCTGATCCAGACCGCGACCATCAACGACAGCCTGAAATTCGGCAAGGAAGTGTTGAATCGGATGGGCAAAATCAACCGGTTGCACAAGAATCGCGTCGATCAGGCCGGTTTTGCGGTGTTGAAGGCGCCGGATATCCCGTCGATCCTGGTGGAAACGGCGTTTATCAGCAACATCGAAGAGGAGCGCAAGCTGCGCACCAGCCACTTCCAGCAGCAGGTGGCGGAGTCGATTCTGGCGGGCATCAAGGCTTATTTCGCCAACGGCGGCGCGCTGGCGAGTCGATAACGGCAGGGCCGGGCGCGAGTCCGGCTATTTTCGCGGATTGCAGATACAAAAAAACACCCGTCAGGGTGCTTATCTGTTGTCATCAAGAGTTGGTTGCGGGGGCCGGATTTGAACCGACGACCTTCGGGTTATGAGCCCGACGAGC
>NZ_JALBYS010000028.1:0-69255 GCF_022678525.1 Serratia sp. PGPR-27
GCAGTCCACCGGGACTTTGCTGTCGCGTATTACCTATGATTCCGAGCAGGTAGCTTCCTCCTCTTCCAGCGCGCTGGTGACCGTGGTGCGTGAAGGAGCCTCGATCATTGGCCTGTTCATCATGATGTTTTACTACAGCTGGCAGCTGTCGGTGATCCTGATCGTGCTGGCGCCGATCGTCTCCATCGCCATTCGCCTGGTGTCCAAGCGTTTCCGCAACATCAGCAAGAACATGCAGAACACCATGGGGCAGGTGACCACCAGCGCCGAGCAGATGCTGAAAGGCCATAAAGAAGTGTTGATCTTCGGCGGCCAGCAGGTGGAAACCGAGCGTTTTAACTCGGTGAGCAACCGCATGCGCCAACAGGGCATGAAACTGGTCTCCGCGTCTTCGATTTCCGATCCGATCATTCAGCTGATCGCTTCGCTGGCCCTGGCGTTCGTGCTGTTTGCCGCCAGCTTCCCAAGCGTGATGGAAACCCTGACCGCCGGCACCATTACCGTGGTGTTCTCGTCGATGATCGCGCTGATGCGTCCGCTGAAGTCGCTGACCAACGTCAATGCCCAGTTCCAGCGAGGGATGGCGGCCTGTCAGACGCTGTTCTCCATTTTGGATATGGAACAGGAAAAAGACACCGGCACCCGCGAAGTGAAGCGTGCGAAAGGCGATATCGAATTCCGCAACGTCACCTTCTACTACCCGGCCAAAGAAACGCCGGCGCTGCGTGATATCAACCTGAAAATCGCCGAAGGCAAGACCGTCGCGTTGGTGGGCCGTTCCGGTTCGGGTAAATCCACCATCGCCAACCTGCTGACGCGCTTCTACGATATTCAGGAAGGCGAAATCCTGATGGATGGCCACGATCTGCGTGAATATACCCTGGCCTCGCTGCGCAATCAGGTGGCCCTGGTTTCGCAAAACGTGCACCTGTTCAACGACACCATCGCCAACAACATCGCCTATGCGCGTGAGAGCGAATACAGCCGCGAGCAGATTGAGAAAGCGGCGGAAATGGCGTACGCGATGGACTTCATCAACAAGATGGAAAACGGTCTGGATACGGTGATCGGTGAAAACGGCGTGATGCTGTCCGGCGGCCAACGCCAGCGCATTGCCATCGCGCGTGCTTTGCTGCGCGATTGCCCGATCCTGATCCTGGATGAGGCGACGTCTGCGCTGGATACCGAATCCGAGCGTGCCATTCAGGCCGCGCTGGACGAGCTGCAGAAAGACCGCACTTCGCTGGTGATCGCACACCGTCTGTCGACCATTGAGAAGGCGGACGAGATCCTGGTGGTGGAGGACGGCCGCATCGTCGAACGCGGTGAACACGCCGAGTTGCTTGAGCGCCAGGGCGCCTATGCGCAGCTGCACCGCATGCAGTTTGGTCAATAATGATTGAGCGCATCTGGTCCGGCGGTTCGTTGCTTTATCTGGCGCTATTGCCGCTCTCGTGGCTTTATGGCTTGTTCAGTTGGCTGATCCGTCTCAGTTACCGCTGCGGCCTGCGTAAAAGTTGGCGTTCGCCGGTGCCGGTAGTGGTGGTGGGTAACCTCACCGCCGGCGGCAACGGTAAAACGCCGATGGTGATTTGGCTGGTGGAACACCTGCAACAACGGGGCTATCGCGTTGGCGTGGTGTCACGCGGCTACGGCGGCAAGTCGGCGGTTTATCCGCTGGTGCTCGGTCAGAATACGTCGACCCGCGAGGCGGGCGATGAGCCGGTGCTGATTTATCAACGTACCGGTGCGCCTGTGGCGATCGCGCCCAAGCGAGCCGAGGCGGTGCAGGCCCTGCTGCAACAACAGCCGCTGGATGTGATCATCACCGACGACGGCTTGCAGCACTACGCTTTACAGCGTGACTTCGAGCTGGTGGTCATCGACGGCGTGCGTCGTTTCGGTAACGGCTGGTGGTTGCCGGCCGGGCCGATGCGTGAACGTGCCGCGCGGCTTGGCAGCGTCGATGCGCGCGTCGCCAATGGTGGCGTGGCGCAGGCCGGGGAAATTGCCATGCGCCTGCAGGCGCGTGATGCGGTGAACCTGCTGAGCGGTGAACGTCGCCCGGCGGCCGAGCTGCCGCGCGTGGTGGCGATGGCGGGCATCGGCCATCCGCCGCGTTTCTTCGCGACGTTGGAAAAGTTGAACGTCGAAGTCGTGCAGGAAGTGGCGTTTGCCGATCATCAGGAATATCAGCAGGAACCGCTGGCGGCGTTGGTTAATGCAGATCAAACGCTGTTGATGACGGAGAAGGACGCGGTGAAGTGTCGCGCCTTTGCCCAGCCCAATTGGTGGTATTTGCCGGTTGATGCGGTGCTACCGTCCGCTCAGGCTGAGCAACTGCTGCAGGATATCGAGTCCCTGCTGACTAAGTAATCTCAGGATGCCAGCGTGGCAAGCCCCAGGGCTTGCGCGCAGGCTTCCAGCGAACGCTGCTGGGTTTGCTGATACAGCGCCAGCTCGTCGATCACCTCACTGCCCAACGCTTGTTCAAACGCTGCCCGGCTGGAAACCGCGTTGTACTGCGCGTGGCGGCTGTCCCCCAGATTCGACTGGAAAATCCCCGCCGCGCTGACCGGCAGAAAATCTTCATACACCAGAGGCTGGAAGCGAACGTGTTCTTTCTCGATCAATTGTTCCAGGGTGCTGTGCTTGTCCAGCGACTCTTTGGCCGCCAGGCCGCATTCGGTCGGGAAATAGCGGAACCAGGCCAGCTGTTGCTCACGCAGCGTGGCGTAATCATCCGGAAACGCCCGGAAGTTTTCCTCCAGCAGTTGATAGTAGCGCTCGGCATTCTTCTCGCTCGGCGGCGCCTGCAACGCATCGTTGGTCGCCTGCAGCAAACGGTCGTAAAGTTCGCGTCCTTTAGGCGTTAGCGCCACGCCGCGTTGTTCGATCTCGCCGAAGCGCGCGGTATGGTGACCGGCGATGGCGTGGCCGTCGTGCTCAACGAAATCGACGCTTTCTTCCAACGCTTTGAAGCTGGTTTGGCGCAGCAGGATCGCGCGGCGGCGGCGCGGCGGGCCCTCGATGACCGCTTTGGGCGTAATACCGCGGCCGGGCATCGCTTGCTGAACGCGATCGATATCCAGCGTACGTGGTGTCAGGTGGTTGATATGCGGCCCTTTAAACGCCACCACGTCGGCGATCAGGCGATGCTGATCGTGCAGCTGCCGGTATTCTTCGGCGCTGACCGTCGCCTGGTTATGCCAGCGGAAGGTTTCCAGCGCTTGTTCGACAAATTCTTGCGCCTGCACTTCATTCAGCCCGCCTTGCGCTTCCTGCAGCGCCATCAGCTCCAGCGCGCGATCGGTAAAGATACGGCGGCGCGCCAGCAAGCGCTCGGCCAGCGCACGCAGCGCGGGATCTTCTATCAGTTCCAGGCGCAGCAGGGAGGTGAACACGCGGAAAGGACTGATCTGCAGCGCGTCTTCGTGTATGGCGCGAAAAGCGGTGGAGTGCACCGGAACGCCCGCCACCGACAGGTCATAGTAACCGACCGGCGCCATGCCCATCACCCGGAACAGGCGGCGCAGGGTGGCCAGTTCGTCCGCCGTGCCGACCCGGATCGCGCCGTGGCGCTCCATGGCCAGGCGTTCGATCTCGCCGGTGATTTGCAGTTGATGAGCCAGTGCGGCATCTTCGCGTAGAACCTGCCGGTTGGTTTCCGCCACCAGCTCCAGCAGATCGCCGTACAGCGGTACCTCTTTTTGATACATGTCCGACATCGCGTGAGAGAATCTGGCGCGGATTTCATTAGGTGAAACGAACTGCTGGGCGGTCATGCGCATAGCTCCTTGATTCAGCATAATCTGAAAAATCGTGTTTTTAGCGGCAAAAGTGCTGGCGAAAAAGCCGTCTGCCTTGTTTTCCCCTCAAGTTTAGCCATCTGATTTGGGATTTGTTATAGCGGCGTCAAGCATATTAGAGTTTTATGCGTTAGCTCTCATTTGCAGCGCTCAGACGGGCAAATGATGCCCCGGTGAGGAGAGGAACGCGCTGGATCGGCTGCGGCGAGCGTTAAATTAAGTCATGTATATTCATGGGGATAAAAATAAATTCGGTGTAATGATGAATTTATTGCAATAAACCTCTTGTGCATTCACCATTTTTATGAGTAAATGCAAGTCGGCCTGTAATCCAGACCTATTTATGTTCGAGTTTAGAGTTAAGCAGTTCCTCCAAAAACGTTATCATCCGATTCCGCTTCAAAGACGAACCTTCTAAGTACCTCCCATAAGTAATGTTTCTGAAATGGCCGCAATTGCCTCTTATGGCAGGTTTTGTAAATATATTTAAAGGTAAAAGTAATGTCTAAGAAGACTGGTCAAGTTAAGTGGTTCAACGAAAGCAAAGGTTTTGGTTTCATTGAGCAGCACGACGGCGGCAAAGATGTATTCGTACACTTCTCCGCAATCATGACCGACGGTTTCAAGACCCTGGCTGAAGGCCAGCGCGTCGAGTACACCATCCAGGACAGCCCGCGCGGGCCGGCTGCCGCCAACGTAGTTGCTCTGTAAGAAGACAGGGAACGCGTATAAAGAGATCTTAATACAACCATGGTGACGCTTCAGCGCTGAGTCATGCGGAAGATATTAAGTTCAACAAGCCCGCCTTAGTGCGGGTTTTTTATTTTTTTGCTCACGAGAGGTTTGTTACGAAAAACTTTAGGATGGGCTGGTAGCGTCCAGACAATATAAAAAATGACGTTGTCAAGGATGCTCAAGTAAAAGGATATAAGTTATGTTTAAAAATACTGTGTTAAAAATGGGTCGTGTGAAATGGTTTAATCAGGCCGAAGGCTATGGTTTTATTTCACCGGTAGATGGCAGCGACGAAATCTATGTCAACCGCAACGCTATCGCCAACACCAAAAATAAGTCGTTGAACGAAGGTCAGAACGTTGAGTTCTCGATCTATCGCAGCTCGCATGGGCTGTCCGCGGCAGACGTTATCGCGTTCTGATCGCATCCTCCTTCCTCGCCAGTGCCGGTGTCGCCACCCGCAAGCACTGGCGAAGATAAATCCCGCGATATCCACTATTATCAGGCCATTGCCTACTCGCCACGGATATCAGGATGACCACCCCGACCATTTCCCTTACCGCCGCTCGCGCACTGCACCTTGCCGCCCAGGGGCTGCTTTCTCCGCTTAAACGCCAGGCTCGGCCCGATGATGTCGTGAGCGCGATCCAGCGCATGGGGCTGTTACAAATCGATACCATTAGCGTCGTCGCCCGCAGCCCGTATCTGGTGCTGTTCAGCCGTTTGGGGGCCTATCAGCCGGAGTGGCTGGAGCAGGCGCTCGCCGGCCGCAAGCTGTTCGAGTATTGGGCGCACGAGGCCTGTTTCCTGCCGATCGAGGATTTTGGTCTGTTGCGGCATCGCATGCTGGCGCCGCATGATATGGGCTGGAAATACTCGGCCGACTGGGTGCAGCAGCACCAGGCAGCGATGGACAACCTGCTGCGGCACATCGAACAACAGGGGCCGGTGCGTTCCGCCGATTTCAGCGCCGAGAAGAAAGGCAACAGCGGGTGGTGGGACTGGAAACCGGAGAAACGGCACCTGGAGATCCTGTTTACCGCCGGCAAGCTGATGGTGGCCGAGCGTCGCAACTTCCACCGGGTTTACGATCTGACCGAAAGGCTGCTGCCGGCCTGGGACGATGCGCGTCATGCGCTGCCTGCGGAGCGGGCGCGCCGGCAGATGTTGCATCGCACCTGCCGCTATCTGGGCATTTTCCGCGCCGAGTGGTTGGCGGATTATTATCGGCTGAAACGCGTGGCGCCAAAAGCCTTGCTGGCAGAGCTGCAGGCGCAGGGGGAAATTTCGCCGGTGCAGGTAGAGGGGCTGGAAGGGCAGTTCTATGTGCATGAATCACTGGCGGAACTGCTGCCGCTGGCGGAGCAGGGCAAACTGAAATCGACGGTCACCAGCCTGCTGTCGCCTTTTGATCCGGTGGTGTGGGATCGCCGCCGGGCGCTCGAACTGTTCAACTTTGACTATCGGCTGGAGTGTTACACGCCGAAAGAAAAACGTCGCTATGGTTACTTCACGTTGCCGGTGCTGCATCGGGGCGAGCTGGTGGGGCGGATTGACGCCAAGGCGCACCGTCGCCAGGGCATCTTCGAGATCATCAGTTTCCATGCGGAGCCGCAGGTGCGCTTCGGTAAACAGCGAGCGCAGGACATCCGGCAGGCCATCGCGCGCACGGCCAAATGGCACGGTGCGCAACGCGTCGCGCTGGGCGACATTCCGGCCGCGTTGGCCGCGGAATGGGGTGCCGGCTGGGAAGTGGGATAACGAGCGACGCCGTCGGTGGGGTAAAACGAAGTGAAGCGTCGCTCGTTACAAAGGGGCTCAGTGGCTGAAGTTAGCGAACAGAGCGATGATTTTATGCAGACGTTTGATCATGTATCACGGCTTTCTTTTGTGATTTGTGTCACAAAATTCTACGCCGGGATGCGCCGCAGTTCAAGCTGTCGCGCTGACGCAGTGAGGAAATATCGGCACCTTGGCGCCGCCGATGATTAACCTGAGGCCGGGCGTTATGCTATCCTCACTGCCTTTCCCAGATGACCTATCCCCTAGCGGAGGATGCATGGACCACCGTTTACTCGAAATCGTTGCCTGCCCGGTATGCAACGGCAAACTCTATTTCAATAAAGAAAACCAGGAACTGGTGTGCAAAGCGGACGGGTTGGCTTACCCGCTGCGCGACGGCATTCCGGTGCTGTTGGAAAATGAAGCGCGTGCGCTGTCGCTGGATGAGAAGCACGCATGAGTTTTATCGCTATTATTCCCGCCCGCTACGCCTCAACCCGTTTGCCGGGCAAACCGCTGGCCGATATTCATGGCAAGCCGATGGTGGTGCATGTGATGGAGCGCGCCCGTGAGTCCGGCGCCAGCCGCGTCATCGTGGCGACCGATCATCCTGAAGTCGCCAAAGCGGTGGAAGCCGCCGGCGGCGAAGTGTGCATGACCAGCCCGGATCACCATTCCGGCACCGAGCGTCTGGCGGAAGTGATCGCGCACTACGGCTTTGCCGACGACCAGATCATCGTTAACGTGCAGGGCGACGAACCGCTGATCCCACCCGTTATCGTGCGGCAGGTGGCGGAAAACCTGGCGGGCAGCCAGGCCGGCATGGCGACGTTGGCGGTGCCGATCGAGAGCGCCGAAGAGGCTTTCAACCCCAATGCGGTGAAGGTGGTGATGGACGCGCAGGGCTACGCGCTCTATTTCTCACGCGCCACCATTCCGTGGGATCGCGAGCGTTTCGCCGCGTCGAAAGAGAGCATCGGCGACAGCCTGCTGCGTCATATCGGCATCTACGCATACCGCGCGGGCTTCGTGCGCCGCTACGTCAGCTGGGCGCCGAGCCAACTGGAGCAGATCGAGCTGTTGGAACAGCTGCGCGTGCTGTGGTACGGTGAAAAGATCCACGTGGCGGTCGCGAAAGCGATCCCGAGCGTGGGGGTCGATACGCCGGAAGACCTCCAGCGCGTGCGCGACAGCATTCAACCCTGAGCCTGATTTCGTCGGCGCGCCGCGCAACGCGCCGACGATGCAATACCCCCATTATTGATCCCCGTTTTGTTGATCTGCGTTGAAGAATTTTTCCGCTCGCCGTTCGATGATGTTACGCATCCCCCCTAATTAGCCTGAGGTGAATGCCTTATGGAGCAGTTACGCGCCGAACTGAGCATTGTGCTGGGTGAGTCCATCAGCCGACTGGAGCGGGTGAGCGAACAGCCTTATGCGCATATGTATTCGCTGTACGATCGGCAGGGCAACGCGATCCCGCTGATGGCGAAAAGCTTTATCTGTCGGGGCATCGCCCAGCAGGAGGCGTACAAGCTGTCGATGCTGGCGCGCGACGGGGATATTCGCCTGCCTACGGTGTATGGCGTGGTGTGTACCCACCAGGCGCCGTATACGGAAATCCTGCTGATCGAGCGCCTGCGCGGCGTGTCGGCTGAGGCGCCGACGCGCTCGCCGGATCGCTGGAATATGCTGATGGAGCAGATCGTTGACGGGATATTGGCCTGGCACCGCATCGACAGCCACGGCAGCGTCGGCAGCGTTGACAGCACGCAGGAGAATGACTGGTTTTGCTGGTATCAACAGCGGGTCGAAGTGCTGTGGGCGACGGTGGTCAATCTCACCACCCCGCAGTTGACTATGGCGGATCGGCGTTTGCTGTACCGCACGCGCGAAGCGCTGACCCATTTCTTCGTCGGCTTCGATGATCCCTGTGTTCTGGTGCACGGTAACTTATCGCTGCGCAGCATGCTGAAAGATCCCAAAAGCGATCAACTGCTGGCGATGCTCAATCCCGGCGTAGTGCTGTGGGCGCCGCGCGAATACGATCTTTTCCGCCTCTGCGAGGCGGGCATGCCCAGCCAGCTGTTGTTCAGCTATCTGCAGCGGGCGCCTGTCGCCGACGCTTTCCTGGCACGGCGCTGGCTATATGTGGTGTGGGAAGCGGTAGGGCGTTTGATCCATACCGGCAAGCTGGAGCGGCGGCCGTTCGACTATGCATCGCAACAGCTGCTGCCCTGGCTGGCCGGTTGAACGAGCTTTACTCTGCGCCGGCGCTATCTGCACCCTTCAGCCATTGCCACAGACTACCCAGCGTTTCATACCAGGCGCGCTCGGTATGGCCGAGGAACATTGACGACGGTGTGGCGCGATCCCAGATATTCAGCGGCGAGTCGATCGCCAACTGGTTGGCCGGCGCCGGGATCGGGTGCAGCCCCTTAGCCTTGAAGAAACGCATGGCGCGCGGCAGATGGTTGGCGGAGGTCACCAGAATGAACGGTTGCTCGCCGACCAATTTGGCGACCTGAGCGGCCTCTTGCTCGGTATCGCGCGGTTCCCCCAAGATCACCATATCACTGCGCGGCACGCCCAGGCTTTCGGCCACCAGCGCCGCAGTGGCGGCGTTGCTTTGCATGGGGCCGGCGGACGCGCCGGTGAACACCATCCTGGCGCCGGGATGTGCAAGGTAGAGCCGCACGCCTTCCGTCACGCGCGGCAGACTGTTGCCGAGCAGGTTTGAACTGGGCGCCCAATCGGGATTGTAGGTATAGCCCCCACCCAACACGACGATGTAGCTGACCGGATCGTTACCGCGATAGGTCTGGTATTCGGCTTCGATCGGCCGCAGCAGCCGGTCGGCCACCGGTTGCAGGCTGAAAAGCAGTAAAAACAGCCAGCTCAGCGTGAAAATCGTCTTACCGCTTTTTTGCCAGCGGGTGAACCACAGCAGCAGCAGCGCCAGCCCCATCAGCAGCATCAACAGCGGCAGTGGCATCAGCAGGGCGCCAAAGAACTTTTTCAGGTTGAACAGCATCGAAAATCAGATCCTTTTGGGTGAAAAAGCGGCATCCAGGTATAAACAGGCCGCAAGAAGATACATTCTAAGTCAGTCTGTGCCAAAATAGCAGGTTTGAATGGGCGTGCGCTTTGCCGCCGACAAGAATGAGATCAGCGGAGCCGTTGTCCATGCAGGATCGCAATTTTGACGATATTGCTGAAAAATTTGCGCGTAATATTTACGGCACCACGAAAGGAAAAATCCGCCAGGCGGTGGTTTGGCAGGATCTGACCGGGCTGCTGGCGCAGTTGCCGCAGCGGCCGCTGCGCATTCTCGACGCCGGGGGCGGTGAAGGCCATATGGCCTGCCAACTGGCAGAATTAGGACATCAGGTGTTGTTGTGCGATCTTTCTGGTGAGATGATCCAGCGCGCCGCGCAGCTGGCGGAGCAGAAAGGTGTGAGCCAGAACATGCAATTCGTACAAAGTTCTGCGCAGGATATCGCTCAACATTTGGAACAGCCGGTTGATCTGATATTGTTTCATGCAGTGCTTGAATGGATCGCCGAGCCCGAAGCGGCGCTGCAGGCGTTGTATGACTGCCTGACGCCGGGCGGCGCACTGTCGCTGATGTTCTTCAACGCCAACGGCCTCTTGATGCGCAACGTGGTGTTGGGTAATTTTCAACTGGTGGATCCCGAGGTCAGACGGCGCCGCAAGCGTTCGCTGTCGCCTCAATATCCGCACGATCCGCTATTGGTCTACGGTTGGTTGGAACAGCTGGGCATGCGCATCGGCGGCAAAACCGGCGTGCGGGTGTTCCACGACTATCTGCAGAGCAGACAGCTGCAAACACAAAAATTTGAAGAGTTACTGGCGCTTGAACAGCACTATTGCCGGCAGGAGCCGTACGTGAGTTTGGGGCGCTATATTCACGTCATGGCGCATAAACCAAACCTGAAGGACGAACTATGAGTGAATTTTCCCAGACAGTACCCGAACTGGTCGCCTGGGCACGGAAAAATGATTTCTCTATTTCGCTCCCTACGGAGCGTCTCGCATTTCTGCTCGCCATCGCCACCCTGAACGGCGAACGACTGGACGGCGAGATGAGCGAAGGTGAGCTGGTTGATGCATTTCGCCATGTCAGCAAGGGTTTTGAACAGACGCATGAAACGGTGGCGATGCGCGCCAACAATGCGATTAACGACATGGTGCGCCAGCGCCTGTTGAACCGTTTTACCAGCGAGCTGGCGGACGGCAACGCGATTTACCGCCTGACGCCGCTGGGTATCGGCATTACCGATTACTATATTCGCCAACGCGAATTCTCCACGCTGCGTTTGTCGATGCAGCTGTCGATCGTGGCGCAGGAACTCAAACGCGCCGCCGATGCCGCCGACGAGGGCGGCGACGATTTCCATTGGCACCGCAACGTGTTCGCGCCGTTGAAATATTCGGTGGCGGAAATCTTCGACAGCATCGACATGACCCAACGCGTGATGGATGAGCAGCAGCAGAGCGTGAAGAACGACATCGCGGCGCTGCTGAGCAAAGATTGGCGGGCGGCGATCTCCAGCTGCGAGATGCTGCTGTCGGAAACCTCGGGCACCCTGCGCGAGCTGCAGGATACGCTGGATGCTGCGGGCGATAAGCTGCAGGCCAACCTGCTGCGCATCCAGGACGCAACCCTCGGCAACGTGGAACTGGGTTTCGTCGACAAGCTGGTGTTCGATCTGCAAAGCAAGCTGGATCGCATCATCAGCTGGGGTCAGCAGGCGATCGACCTGTGGATCGGCTACGATCGCCACGTGCATAAATTTATCCGTACCGCTATCGATATGGACAAAAACCGCGTGTTCGCCCAGCGCCTGCGCCAGTCGGTGCAAACCTATTTCGACCACCCGTGGGCGCTGACCCATGCCAATGCCGATCGTCTGCTGGACATGCGCGACGAAGAACTGGCGCTGCGCAGCGATGAAGTGACCGGGGAACTGCCGCCGGATCTGGAGTTCGAAGAGTTCAGCGAGATTCGCGAACAGCTGGCGGCGATGATCGAAGAGGCGCTGAAGGTGTACCAGGAACAGCAGATGCCGCTCAACCTTGCAGCGGTGATGCGCGATTATCTGGCGCAATATCCGCGTGCGCGTCATTTCGACGTGGCACGTTTAGTGGTCGACCAGGCAGTACGCCTCGGTGTGGCTGAAGCAGATTTCTCAGGGTTGCCGGCGGAATGGCAGGCAATCAATGATTACGGAGCCAAGGTCCAGGCCCATGTCATCGACAAATATTGAACAAGTAATGCCAGTCAAGCTGGCCAAAGCGTTGTCCAACTCGCTGTTCCCGGCATTGGACAGCCAACTGCGCGCGGGTCGTCACATCGGTATCGATGAGCTGGACAACCACGCCTTTTTAATGGATTTCCAGGATGAGCTGGAAGAATTTTACAACCGTTACAGCGTCGAGCTGATTCGGGCGCCGGAAGGTTTCTTCTATTTGCGCCCGCGCTCCACCACGCTGATCCCGCGTTCGGTGCTGTCCGAGCTGGATATGATGGTGGGTAAGATCTTGTGCTACCTGTATCTCAGCCCCGAGCGCCTGGCGCACGAGGGCATTTTCAGCCATCAGGAGCTGTACGACGAGCTGCTGAGCCTGGCCGATGAGAACAAGCTGCTGAAGTTCGTCAACCAGCGCTCTACCGGTTCGGATCTCGATCGGCAGAAGCTGCACGAAAAGGTGCGCACCTCGCTGAACCGTCTGCGCCGCCTCGGCATGGTCTATTTCATGGGCAATGACAGCAGCAAGTTCCGCATTACCGAGGCGGTGTTCCGCTTCGGCGCCGACGTGCGCAGCGGCGACGATCCGCGAGAAGCGCAGCTGCGCATGATTCGCGACGGCGAGGCGATGCCGGTTGAAACCAGCCTGTCGCTGAACGATGAGAATGACGCTGAGGATCAGCAGGTTGATAACGCTCCTGACGGTGCAGAGGATGAACAGGAATGATTGAACGCGGTAAATTTCGCTCGTTGACGCTGGTTAACTGGAACGGCTTCTTCGCCCGCACCTTTGATCTGGATGAGCTGGTGACCACGCTGTCCGGCGGTAACGGGGCGGGGAAATCCACCACCATGGCGGCCTTCGTCACCGCACTGATCCCCGACCTGACGCTGCTGCACTTCCGTAACACCACCGAAGCGGGCGCCACCAGCGGTTCGCGCGACAAGGGCCTGCACGGCAAGCTGCGCGCCGGCGTATGTTACTCCACTCTTGACGTCGTCAATTCACGCCACCAGCGCGTGGTGGTTGGCGTGCGTCTGCAGCAGGTGGCAGGGCGCGACCGCAAGGTCGATATCAAACCGTTCACCATTCAGGGGCTGCCGACCGCGGTACAGCCGACTGAATTGCTGACCCAGACCGTGGGTGAGCGCCAGGCGCGCGTGCTGTCGCTGCAAGAGTTGAAAGAGCGCGTGGAAGAGATGGAGGGCGTGCAGTTCAAGCAGTTCAACTCCATCACCGATTACCACTCGCTGATGTTCGATCTGGGCGTGATCCCGAAACGCCTGCGTTCGTCCGCCGATCGCAGCAAGTTCTACCGTCTGATCGAAGCGTCGCTGTACGGCGGTATCTCCAGCGCCATCACCCGCTCGCTGCGTGATTACCTGCTGCCGGAAAACAGCGGCGTGCGCAAGGCGTTCCAGGACATGGAAGCGGCGCTGCGCGAAAACCGCATGACGCTGGAAGCGATCCGCGTCACCCAGTCGGATCGCGACCTGTTCAAGCATCTGATCTCCGAGGCCACCTCCTATGTGGCGGCGGACTATATGCGTCATGCCAACGAACGCCGCATCCATCTGGACGGTGCGCTGGCGCTGCGTAGCGATCTGTTGGGCAGCCGCAAGCAGCTGGCCGCCGAACAGTATCGCCATGTGGAAATGGCGCGCGAGCTGAGCGAACAGAGCGGTGCCGAATCCGATCTGGAAACCGATTACCAGGCCGCCAGCGACCACCTGAATCTGGTGCAGACGGCCATGCGTCAGCAGGAGAAGATCGAACGCTATGAAGCCGATCTGGAAGAGCTGACCTACCGTCTGGAAGAGCAGAACGAAGTGGTGGCCGAGGCAAGCGAGCAGCAGGCCGAAAACGAAGCGCGCGCCGAAGCGGCCGAGCTGGAAGTGGATGAGCTGAAGAGCCAGCTGGCCGACTACCAGCAGGCGCTCGATGTGCAGCAGACCCGCGCCATTCAGTACCAGCAGGCGCTGCAGGCGTTGGAGCGCGCACGCGCGCTGTGCCAACTGCCGGATCTGACCGCCGACAACGCCGAACAGTGGCTGGATACCTTCCAGGCCCGCGAGCAGGAGGCGACCGAAGCGCTGCTGATGCTGGAACAGAAGCTGAGCGTGGCCGACGCCGCGCACGGCCAGTTCGAGCAGGCCTATCAGCTGGTGGGTAAAATCGCCGGTCAGGTCAGCCGTAGCGAAGCCTGGCAGTGCGCGCGCGAATTGCTGCGCGACTGGCCTTCGCAGCAACACCTCGCCGAGCGCGTTCAGCCGCTGCGCCTGCGCCTGAGCGAACTGGAACAGCGCCTGCGCTCGCAGCAGGACGCCGAGCGCCTGCTGCAAGAATTTTGCAAACGCCATGGTCAGGAGTACCAGCCGGACGATCTCGACATGCTGCAGCAGGAGCTGGAAGAGCGCCTGGAAGCGCTGTCGCAGAACGTCAGCGAAGCCGGCGAACGCCGCATGGAGATGCGCCAGGAGCTGGAGCAGATCCAGCAGCGCATCCGTGAGCTGACGGCGCGCGCCCCGGTGTGGCTGGCGGCGCAGGACGCCCTGAGCCAGCTCAGCGATCAGAGCGGAGAACCGCTGGAAAACAGCCAGCAGGTGACCGAATACATGCAGCAGCTGCTGGAGCGCGAGCGTGAAACCACCGTCGAGCGCGACGAGGTGGCGGCCCGCAAGCGCGAAGTGGAAGCGCAGATCGAACGTCTCAGCCAGCCGGGCGGCGCGGAAGATCAACGCCTGGTCACCTTGGCCGAACGTTTCGGCGGCGTGTTGCTGTCGGAAATTTACGATGACGTCACCATCGACGACGCGCCTTACTTCTCGGCGCTGTACGGCCCTTCGCGCCACGCCATCGTGGTGCCGGATCTGTCGCTGGTGCGCGAGATGCTGGAAGGGCTGGAAGATTGCCCGGAAGATCTCTACCTGATCGAAGGGGATCCGCAGTCGTTCGATGACAGCGTATTTGCCGTCGAAGAACAGGACAAAGCGGTGGTGGTGAAGATCGCCGATCGCCAGTGGCGTTATTCCCGTTACCCGGAAGTGCCGTTGTTCGGCCGCGCGGCGCGCGAAAACCGCCTGGAAGTGCTGCATGCCGAGCGTGAAACGCTGGCGGAGCGCTATGCCACGCTGTCGTTCGACGTGCAGAAAACCCAGCGTTCGCATCAGGCCTTCAGCCGCTTTATCGGCACCCATCTGGCGGTGGCGTTCGACGCCGATCCGGAAGCGGAGATCCGCGGCCTGAACGCCCGTCGCGGCGAGATCGAGCGTGCGCTGAACAATCACGAAGCGCAGAATCAGCAGCAGCGCCAGCAGTACGATCAGGCCAAAGAGGGCATTTCCTCGCTCAACCGCCTGATGCCGCTGGTGTCGTTGCTGAACGATGAAACGTTGCAGGATCGCGTCGACGAGATCCGTGAAGAGCTGGAAGAAGCGCAGGACGCCGCGCGCCACATTCAACAGCACGGGGTGTCACTGACCAAACTGGAGCCGCTGCTGTCGGTGCTGCAGAGCGATCCGCAGCAGCATGAACAGCTGCAGCAGGACTACGCGCAGGCGCAAAGCGTGCAGCGTCAGGCCAAACAGCAGGCGTTCGCGTTGACAGAAGTGGTGCAGCGCCGCGCGCACTTCAGCTATACCGACTCCGCCGGCATGCAGAATGCCAACAACGATCTGAACGATAAGCTGCGCCAGCGTCTGGAACAGGCGGAAGCCGAACGCGCCCGCGCCCGTGAGCAGCTGCGTCAATATCAAACCCAGTTCACCCAATACAGCCAGGTGCTGGCCTCGCTGAAAAGCTCGTATGACGCCAAGCGCGACATGCTGAAAGAGCTGAGCCAGGAGCTGGTGGATATCGGCGTGCAGGCCGACGCCAACGCCGAAGCGCGCGCGCGTCAGCGCCGCGACGAGCTGCATGCGGCGCTGAGCAACAACCGAGCTCGCCGCAATCAGCTGGAGAAACAGCTGACCTTCTGCGAAGCCGAAATGGATGGCCTGCAGAAGAAACTGCGCAAGCTGGAACGCGACTACCATCAGCTGCGCGAGCAGGTGGTGACCGCCAAGGCGGGCTGGTGCGCGGTGATGCGTCTGGTGAAAGACAACGGCGTGGAACGCCGTCTGCATCGCCGCGAGCTGGCGTATATGGATGGCGACGAGCTGCGCTCGATGTCGGATAAGGCGCTCGGCGCGCTGCGTCTGGCGGTGGCGGACAACGAACACCTGCGCGACGTGCTGCGTCTGTCGGAAGACCCGAAGCGGCCGGAGCGTAAGATTCAGTTCTATATCGCGGTGTACCAACACCTGCGCGAGCGTATCCGCCAGGACATCATCCGTACCGACGATCCGGTCGAGGCCATCGAGCAGATGGAGATTGAGCTGGGCCGTCTGACCGAAGAACTGACCGCGCGCGAGCAGAAGCTGGCGATCAGTTCGAAAAGCGTGGCCAACATCATTCGCAAAACCATTCAGCGCGAGCAGAACCGCATTCGCATGCTGAACCAGGGGTTGCAGGCCGTTGCTTTCGGCCAGGTGAAGAGCGTCCGTCTGAACGTCAACGTGCGCGAAGCGCATGCCACTTTGCTGGACGTGCTCTCCGAGCAGCAGGAACAGCATCAGGATCTGTTCAACAGCAACCGCCTGACCTTCTCCGAAGCGCTGGCCAAGCTGTATCAGCGCCTGAATCCGCAGATCGACATGGGGCAGCGTACGCCACAGACCATTGGCGAGGAGTTGCTGGACTACCGCAACTACCTGGAAATGGAAGTTGAGGTGTACCGTGGTTCCGACGGCTGGTTGCGTGCGGAAAGCGGCGCGTTGTCTACCGGTGAAGCCATCGGTACCGGGATGTCAATCCTGGTGATGGTGGTGCAGAGCTGGGAAGAAGAGTCCCGCCGCCTGCGCGGTAAAGATATCTCGCCGTGTCGCCTGCTGTTCCTCGATGAAGCGGCGCGTCTGGATGCCAAGTCGATCGCCACGCTGTTCGAACTGTGCGATCGTCTGGAGATGCAGCTGATCATCGCGGCGCCGGAAAACATCAGTCCGGAGAAGGGCACCACCTATAAACTGGTGCGTAAGGTGTTCCAGAACCACGAGCATGTGCACGTGGTGGGGCTGCGCGGTTTCGCCGGCGAGCCGCCGGCGCTGGGCACTGCGCCGGTTGAGACGCCGTAACGCAGAAAAACGCCCTAAAAATCCGAAAATAGCCGCCGCAGGGTGGCTATTTTTTTGTGCGCGTGGATGATAGTCCTGCTTTTTTATCCGTTGAAAAGCGGTTAGTTTAATCACATAAACAGTTATTCGACGCCCGCAGGGCGAAACGGCCTTTCTGTTTGTATACTGAAACTATATGCAGTTTTTGACGTTTTTTTTTGTGAGCATACAGGGGGCAAGGGATGTTGCTTAAAAAGGGAAACTCTCTACGACGTTTGGCGCTGAGTGGCGCTATCGCCTGTAGTCTTGTGTCGTCGTTTTCCGCCTTGGCCACCGTAACGGCGTTACCGGTGGCATCAGCAGGCATGTCCGTTGCGCAGAGTCGTTCTGAACTGCTGGCCGCGTTGCCGCGCGGTATGGATCTGCACTACCTTTCCACGCTGGCGCCGCTGTATGCGGCGAATCATATGCAGCCGATGTGGCAGGATCGCGAGGCCGTTCAGCAATTTCAACAGCAGCTGGCCGAACTGGCGATGTCCGGCGTACAGCCGCAGTTCACCCAGTGGGTGAAGATGTTGACCGATCCGGCGCTCAGTGAAGCGGGCCGCGATGCGGTGTTGTCCGATGCGATGCTGGGCTATTTGCAGTTTGTATCCGCCATCGGCGCCAACGGCAACAACTGGCTGTACAGCAATATTCCTTACAAGCTTGGTTTGCCACCCACGGCGGTGATCAATCAATGGCAGCTGGCGGTGCGCCAGGCGCGAACCCTGAGCTACGTGAATTCGCTTGCGCCGCAGCATCCGCAATACGCCAAGATGCATCAGGCGCTGCGTGACATGCTGGCGGACAACCGCCCCTGGCCGCAGGTGGGCAGTGGCCCGAGCCTGCGCCCAGGCCAAATGAGCAACGATATCCCGGCGCTGCGTGAGATCCTGACGCGCACCGGCATGCTGGCCGCCTCGGCGCCGGAAGCGGAGCCGGAACCGGCGGTGGTTTCGGCGAAGAGCAATGAACCCGACGACGGCGGGCTGACGGTAGACGAAGAGAAAAGCCGCGTGACGGTCAGCCCATCGGCGGCGCCGGTGACGGAGTTGACCGCGGAACAGACGCCGCCGCAGATCGGCAGCGTGGTGAGCGACAACCTCTATACCAACGAGCTGGTGGAGGGCGTCAAGCGTTTCCAGAAATGGCAGGGGTTGACGGCGGACGGCGTGATCGGCGTGCGCACCCGCGAGTGGCTCAACGTGTCACCGAAAACCCGCGCCGCGCTGTTGGCGCTGAATATCCAGCGCTTGCGCATCTTGCCGGGGCATGTCGGCACCGGCATTATGGTGAACATTCCCAACTACTCGCTGACCTACTATCAGAACGGCAACGAAGTGTTGTCCTCCCGCGTTATCGTCGGGCGGCCGAGCCGCAAGACGCCGTTGATGAGCAGCGCGTTAAACAACGTGGTGGTCAACCCGCCTTGGAACGTGCCGACTACGCTGGTGCGTGAGGATATCGTGCCGAAGGCGATGCGCGACGGTAACTATTTCCAGAAACACGGCTATACCGTGCTGTCAGGCTGGAGCAACGATGCGGAAGTGATCAACCCGGCGATGATCGACTGGAGCATGGTTTCTGCGCGCAACTTCCCGTATCGCGTCCGTCAGGCGCCGGGGGCCACCAACTCGCTGGGGCGTTTCAAGTTCAATATGCCGAGCTCGGATGCCATCTACCTGCACGATACCCCGAACCACAGCCTGTTCCAGAAAGACATCCGCGCGCTCAGCTCCGGCTGCGTGCGGGTGAACAAGGCTTCCGATTTGGCGAATATGCTGCTGCAGGATGCCGGCTGGAACAATAGCCGCGTTTCCTCCACGCTGAAAGAAGGCAATACCACTTATGTGAATATTCGCCAGCGTATTCCCGTAAAACTGTATTATCTAACCGCCTGGGTTTCGGATGATGGCCAACCGCAATTCCGTACAGATATTTACAATTATGATAATACGGTGAGATCGGGCGCACAAATTTTGGCTCAGGCCAAAAAATTAATGCAGTAAATGCAGTAATTATAAATAAATAACGGTCAGAATGTTTGGCTATACCGCAGGCCCTCGTAGGCGGGGGCCTGTAAACCTAGGCGTATCGCGGGTTGACTCAGCATACGCAGGCGGTTATGGTTCGGACAGTGCGCTGCTTTGTGCATTTATTTTGACATTCTTGCCGGGTTTAACAGAGTCATGGACAAAATTGATCATCATCGCCGTAAATGGCTGGCGCTAGGTGGCGCCGCTATGGGCATAGCGCTGCTTCCAGGGCAGGCATTTGCCAGTCTTTCCACCGCTCGACCGCGTATTTTAGTGCTGAATAACCTGAATACCGGTGAATCTATTAAAGCCGAGTTCTTTGACGGCAAAGGCTACAATAAAGAAGAGTTGGTTCGG
Organism: Serratia sp. PGPR-27; assembly: GCF_022678525.1. NCBI lineage: Bacteria > Pseudomonadati > Pseudomonadota > Gammaproteobacteria > Enterobacterales > Yersiniaceae > Serratia > Serratia sp. PGPR-27. Next base: position 19,186 of record NZ_JALBYS010000028.1, read on the forward strand.
CTAAATCATCTGTTCCGCGATTATCGCGCCAACAAGGTTAAATCGATCGATCCCAGCTTGTTTGATCACCTCTATCGCCTGCAGGGGCTGCTGGGTACCAGCAAGCCGGTGCAGCTGATCTCCGGTTACCGTTCCGTAGATACCAATAACGAATTGCGCGCGCACAGCCGTGGTGTGGCCAAGCACAGCTACCATACCAAGGGCCAGGCGATGGATTTCCATATTGAAGGTATCCAATTGAGTAATATCCGTAAAGCGGCGTTAAAAATGCGCGCTGGTGGTGTAGGATATTACCCACGTAGCAACTTCGTGCACATCGATACCGGCCCGGTTCGGAGCTGGTAATCGCGGTGCCCTCAGTGAATAACGCCGCTCCTTGCGGAGGCGGTGTTATTGTCGTTGGAGCCTTATGAAATACCATCTTATTCCCGTTACCGCCTTTAGCCAGAATTGCAGCCTGATCTGGTGTGAAAACACGCAGCAGGCGGCGTTGGTCGATCCCGGCGGCGAAGCGGAAAAAATCAAAGCGGAAGTGGCGAAACAGGGTGTGACAATCACGCAGATTTTGCTGACGCACGGCCATTTGGATCACGTCGGTGCGGCGGCGGAGCTGGCGGAACATTATCAGGTGCCGATTTACGGCCCGGATAAAGAGGACGCTTTTTGGCTGGATGGTTTGCCGGCGCAGAGCCGGATGTTCGGGCTGGAAGAGTGTGCGCCGCTGACCCCGACCCGTTGGTTGTCGGAAGGCGATGAGATGCAGGTGGGCGAGATGACGCTCAAGGTGTTGCATTGCCCTGGGCACACACCGGGCCACATCGTCTTTATCAATGAGCAGGCGCGTTTGGCGCTGGTGGGTGACGTGCTGTTTAACGGCGGCGTGGGACGCAGCGACTTCCCGCGCGGTGATCATCAGGCGCTGATCGCCTCTATTCGCACCAAGCTGCTGCCATTGGGCGACGATATGCGCTTTATTCCCGGCCACGGCCCGATGTCGACTTTTGGCCACGAGCGCCAGACCAATCCGTTCCTGCGCGAAGAGCCGGCGGTGTGGTAACGATTATTTCCCGGCCGAAATAATCAAGGGCGCATAGAGCGCCCTTTTTTTATGATTTATGACCTGCGTCGATGCTTTTAGAGCACGGCGACGATGGCTTCACACAGCGGTGCCATGTTGTCCGGCGTCATGCCGGCCACGTTCACCCGGCCCGAGTTTACGGCGTATACGCCGAACTCTTCACGCAGACGCAGCACCTGTTCTTTGGTCAGGCCGCTGAATGAGAACATGCCGTTCTGCTGGATGATAAAGCTGAAGTCCTGTTGTGCGCCTTTCTCCTGCAGGGTGTTCACGAACAGCTGACGCATGCGGTGAATGCGCTGGCGCATGTCGGTCAGCTCCTGCTCCCACATCGCGCGCAGGGCGTCGTTGCCCAGAATGGTGGCGACAACGGCCGCGCCGTGCGACGGCGGGTTAGAGTAGTTGGCACGAATGGCCGCCTTCACCTGGCTGAAGGCGCGATCGGCGGTTTCGGCATCGGCAGCTACAATGGTGCAAGCGCCGACGCGCTCATTGTACAGGCCGAAGTTTTTCGAGTAGGAGCTGGCGACGATCAGCTCTTGATGTTTGGCGGCGAAAATACGCAGACCCTGCGCATCCTCTTCCAGACCGTTGGCGAAGCCCTGGTAGGCGAAGTCGAACAGCGGCAGCCAGCCATTGGCGGCGGAAAGCTCAGCCAGCTGCGCCCACTGTTCCGCCGTTGGATCGATACCGGTCGGGTTATGGCAGCAGCCGTGGAACAGCACAACATCACCGGCCTGAGCCTGTTTCAGGCTGTTCAGCAGGCCGTCAAAATCCAGCGCGTGGTTGGCAGCGTCGTAGTAGGCGTACTCCAGCACTTCCAGACCAACGGCGCTAAAGACGTTCTTGTGGTTCGGCCAGCTTGGGTTGCTGATCCAGATGCGCTTGGCGCTGGTCTGGTTGGCGATAAAGTCTGCCGCCACGCGCAGGCCGCCGGTGCCGCCTGGCGTCTGTGCGGTGCGCGCGCGACGATCGGTGACGATCGGGCTCTCTTTACCGAACAGCAGCTCTTGCGTGCAGCTGGCAAACGCCGGGATGCCTTCAATGCCGAGATAGTTTTTGGTGGTCTCGTTTTCCAGCAGATACTGTTCAGCTTTTTTTACGCTGGTCAGCACCGGGGTTTTGCCGGTTTCATCTTTATAAACGCCAATGCCTAAATTGATTTTATTCGGGCGGGCGTCGGCGCGGAAAATGTCGGTCAGGCCCAGGATCGGGTCGGCGGGTGCGGCGGTGATTTTTTCAAACATGTCAGGTGCTTCCAAATCTCGGAGTTAAGCAGACAGAAGCATCAGGGTAGCGCCAGTTATCGGCTTTGCCAACCGTTTGCGATAAAAACACCGCGATCTTGTGAACGGGAAGGATTCGACAGAAAAAATGAGGGATAAGGGGAAATCTGCAGGATAAAACGTTACCGGCAGACACAAATAAAAACAGGGCCGAAGCCCTGTTTTTTTAACTTAGCCGACGGTGAACCGCCGTTAAGCGAGACAACTTAGAACTGGTATACCAGACCAACAGCTACGATATCGTCGGTAGCGGTGCCGGTTGCTTTGGTGAACTCGTTGTCATCCAGCAGGTTGATTTTGTAATCAACGTAGGTGGACATGTTCTTGTTGAAGTAATAGGTGGTACCAACAGAAACATATTTAACCAGATCCTGGTCAGAACCCACGCCTGGGACGTTCAGGTTTTTACCTTTAGATTGCAGGTAAGACACTTCTGGACGCAGACCGAAGTCGAACTGGTACTGAGCAGTCACTTCGAAGTTCTGAGTTTTGCTCGCGAAGCCGCCGCACTTGTCATCGGTAGCTGCACAGCCTGCACCGAAGTTACCGCCGCCGAACGGAGTCATGTTACGGGTTTCTGCGTACATCGCCGCCAGGTAAACGTTGTTGGCGTCGTATTTCGCACCCACGGTCCATGCGTCAGCCTTGTCGCCACGCTCGTTGGAACGCAGTTTTTGGTCGTCGGTACGGTTAGAGGATGCGTATGCAGCGCCGAAGCTTACGCCTTCGCCGATGTCATAAGTAGAGGAGATGCCCCAGCCGTCGCCGTTTTGTTTCTTGACGTTACGGCCGTCGTTCTGGTTTTTGCCCTGGTACTGAACGGCGAAGTTCAGACCGTCAACCAGACCGAAGAAGTTGTTGTTACGATAGGTCGCAACGCCGTTGGTACGGCCGGTCATGAAGTTGTCGGTGTAGGTGTAAGTATCGCCACCGAACTCTGGCAGCATATCGGTCCAGCCTTCCACGTCGTACAGTACGCCGTAGTTACGGCCGTAGTCGAAGGAGCCGTAGTCAGCGAATTTCAGACCCGCGAAGCCCAGACGGGTTTTGGTGCCTTCGGTGCCCTGAGATTCGGAGTGGTTAGCCTGGACGTTGTATTCCCACTGGCCGTAACCGGTCAGTTGGTCAGTAATCTGAGTTTCACCTTTGAAGCCGAAACGAACATAGGTCTGATCGCCGTCATTACCTTTGTCGTCGGAGAAGTAGTGCAGACCGTCAACTTTGCCGTACAGATCCAGCTTGTTGCCGTCTTTGTTGTAGATTTCAGCTGCGTTTGCTGCACCAGCAGCCAACAGAGCCGGGATAACCACTGCAAGAATGTTGCGCTTCATCATTATTACCCTCATTGGTGTTATTCGGACACCTTTGCCACTGCCGCCAATAATTCCTTGGGAACTATTGTTGATAGATTGGTGTCGTCCTGTGTCTGAACGCAGTGTTCCATTCACAGGCGGGTTAATCTAGGACGAAAATGATACCAATGTCGCAATGAGGTTGCAAAAGGAAAGTATGTGTAACCAAATGTAATTTTTCGGGAACTTTGTGACGTGCGTCAATATTAAAAAATGCGAAAGGCCAGCGAGGCTGGCCTTTGTTTTGTAACGAAATCGTTTAAAAAACGTGTGATCGTATAAATTAGAAGCTTGCGTTACGTGGGGTGCGTGGGAACGGGATCACATCGCGCACGTTTTGCACGCCGGTGACATAGGCGATTAAACGTTCAAAGCCCAGGCCGAAACCGGAGTGCGGCACGGTGCCGTAACGACGCAGATCGCGATACCACCAGTAGTCTTCCTTATTCAGGCCCATCTCTTCCAGACGCTGATCGAGCACGTCGAGACGTTCTTCACGCTGAGAACCCCCGATGATTTCACCGATGCCCGGCGCCAGCACGTCCATGGCCGCGACGGTTTTGCCGTCTTCGTTCATGCGCATATAGAACGCTTTGATGTCTTTCGGGTAGTTTTTCACCACTACCGGCGCCTGGAAGTGTTTCTCCGCCAGATAACGCTCATGTTCGGAAGAGAGATCGATACCCCAGGAGACCGGGTTTTCGAAGGTTTGGCCAGAGGCCAGCAGGATCTCAATGGCGTCGGTGTAGTCTACCTGGGCGAAATCGGAAGAGACGAAGCGCTCCAGACGCGCGATAGCGTCTTTATCCACGCGCTCGGCGAAGAATTTCAGATCGTCTGCACGCTCATCCAGCACCGCCTGGAACACATACTTCAGCATGCTTTCGGCCAGGCCGGCGACATCGTCCAGCGTCGCGAAGGCCACTTCCGGCTCGATCATCCAGAATTCAGCCAGATGGCGGCTGGTGTTGGAGTTTTCAGCGCGGAAAGTTGGGCCGAAGGTGTATACCTTGGACAGCGCACAGGCGTAGGTTTCGCCGTTCAGCTGGCCGGAAACGGTGAGGAAGGCTTCCTTACCGAAGAAGTCCTGGCTGAAATCGACGGCGCCCTTGTCGGTGCGCGGCAGGTTTTCCAGATCCAGCGTGGACACGCGGAACATCTCGCCGGCGCCTTCGGTGTCGGAGGCGGTGATCAGCGGGGTAGATACCCAGAAATAGCCATTTTCATGGAAGAAGCGGTGGATCGCCTGCGCCAGGGTATGACGCACGCGCGCCACGGCGCCGATCAGGTTGGTGCGCGGGCGCAGGTGGGCCACTTCGCGCAGGTATTCGATGCTGTGACGTTTGGCCGCCATCGGGTAAGTATCCGGATCGTCGACCCAGCCGACCACTTTGATCGCGGTGGCCTGCAGCTCGAAGCTCTGGCCTTCGCCCGGTGAGGCGACGACCTTGCCGGTAACTTCAACCGAACAGCCGGTGGTCAGGTGCAGCACTTCATCTTGATAATTCGGCAGAGAATTATTAACGACGGCCTGTAACGGATCAAAGCAGGAACCGTCATAGACGGCCAGGAAGGAGATACCAGCTTTTGAATCTCTCCGGGTACGTACCCAGCCGCGTACGGTGACTTCACTGTCAACCGCAGCACGACCTTGCAGTACGTCGACTACAGGCACTACGCTCATAGATTTCTCTCTTTAATAATTTGGTTTAGAAATAGCTTACAACCCAAGAATATGGGGGTAATGGCTATGTTACTTGCCGCGTTGCAGAGCACAAGCAGAAATCATCGGATTGGCGCAACATTTATCGCGGCTGACTGAAAAGAGGGCGTTCGGGATAAAAACAAAAAAGCCGGCGCGTGAACCGGGCCGGCTTTCTCTCTTTATATAAAGAAGGCTCAGCTGGCTTTTTTCACCAGCGGCAGATCGAAGGCCTTGCGCAGGGCCCTGACGAACGCCTGGTCCTGGCAGATGGTCTTGCCGGGGCTGTCGGAGAGTTTGGCCACCGGCTTGCCTTTGCACTCGACCAGCTTGATCACGATATTTAACGGCTTAACGCCGGGAATATCGCAGGTCAGGCGCGTGCCGATGCCGAAGCCGAGATTAATGCGCTGATAGAAATGGCGATAGAGCGCCAGCGCTTTTTCCAGATCCAGGTTGTCCGAGAACACCAGCGTTTTGCTCAGTGGGTCGATGCCCAGTTTCTGATAGTGGGCAATGGCCTTTTCACCCCACTCGACGGGATCGCCCGAATCGTGGCGAAGCCCCTGATAACGCTCGGCGAACTGCGGGCCGAAGTCGCGCAGGAAGGCATCCATGGTGATGCAGTCGGTGAGCGCGATGCCAAGCTGGTCCGGATATTCATCCAGCCAGGCCTGCAATGCGGCGCGCTGGCTGTTGGCCAGCACCGGGCTTATCTGCTGATGCGCCTGGAACCACTCATGCGCCTGCGTGCCGACCGGCGCCAGACCCAGCTGGTGCGCCAGATCGTAATTGCTGGTGCCCGACAGGTACGGGAATTCGGCCTGCAAGGTGCTGACGATGGCCTGTTGCACGCCCTGAGAGAAACGGCGGCGGGTGCCGAAGTCCATCAACTTGAAGCGCGAAAGATCCAGATCGCCCGCCAGCGTCTTGAACTGCGCCAGCTTGGTTTGCAGATGCGCCACCGCCTGTTCCGGCGTCGCCAGCGGCGAGCGCCGGCGGTGCACCACTTCGCTGATCACCGCCAGCAATGGGACTTCCCACATGATCACTTCACGCCAGGGGCCGGCGATGCGGATTTGCAGCTTGCCGTCGCGGTTGTCGATGGTGACCTGCTGCGGATCGTAGCGGAACGTTCGCAGCCAGTTCAGGTAATCTTGACGGAAGAAGGGCAGGCCCGAAAGATAAGCGAATTCGGCGTCGGTTAGCGCCAGCCGGCTCATCAGCGCCACCTGCGCGCGGATTTCGTCGGCATATTCGCCCAGCAGTTCGTCGCCGCGGCAGCGGAATTCCGCCGCCACGCTGATCGCGGGATAGCGATGGAACACTGCTTGCTGCATATGAAGCTTATAAGCATCGGTATCAAGCAGTGATGTCAAAATCGGGGAAGCGTATTGAGTCATAGCGCGTTACAGCATCCTCGTCAGGCGCGTGTCCAAATCCGGATAATCATAAAAGTGGGGGTGGAGTATACCCGGATTATCCTGTTATTGAAGCTGCATCACACCATAAATCACCGAAGCGGGTCGAGGATTAAACGTGCCTTTATGGCAGCCGGATAGCGGCGGGGAGGAAAAAAAGCCAGATATGCCTGTAAGGTGAATGACTTAGCCTAATTAGTCATAAAAATTATAATGTTAATTATTTTAAACAGCGAATCAGATAAAGCCGGCCTGGGTATGCACGCTGACCCGATCCTTGCCGTTCTTTTTGCAAAAGTAGAGCGCTTCGTCCGCCTGTTTGATCGCCGCCTGCAGCGCGGTGAACGCGCTGACTGGCGCAATGCCGCAGCTGGTGGTGAAACGCACTTGCCGTCCGTCGGCCAGATGTAGCGTCAGACGATGAGTACGGGCGCGCAATTGCTCCATGATGTCCCGCGCGTTGTCCAACGAACAGTTGCCCAGCAGTACCGCGAACTCTTCGCCGCCATAGCGGCAGAAGATGTCGCTGGCGCGGAACGCGCGTTGCAGCAGGTGGCCGAAGGCCACCAGCGCCCGGTCACCCACGTCGTGGCCGTAGCTGTCGTTGAGTTGTTTGAAATTATCGATGTCGATCAGGCAAAAGGCCTGTGGGTAGCTGGCGTTGCCCAGCAGTTGACATTCAAGGAAGAATTTACGGCGGTTGTAGATATTGGTGAGCGGATCGAGGAAGGAAGAGGCCTCGAGCTCTTTAATCAGCAGTTGTTTCTCGCTCTCCAGCGAGACCTTGTCCAGCTGGTATTGCCTGAGCTGCTGAATGGCGTCGCTGATGGCGATCAATTCCTGGCTGTAGAAGGCGTCGTTGCTATCGATATTCATCTCACCGCGCGACAGCCGCACGATATTGTTGTGGGTCTTGGTCAGCCAGCGGTTGATGCTGGTGCAGAACACCAACGCCGGCAAAATGAACAGCAAAACCACCAGGCCGGCGAGTGCGATCATGCCGTAAATGGTCGTCTGGCTGTCGTAAATCTTGTGGCGCGAGGCGAGGGTTTCCAATTCGAAACTGCGTTGATACAGCGCCTGCGAAAGCCCGCTCACATCGTCGACATAGCGCGAAATAAGCGCTGTGGGGTAGGGCTTATGGGTATCGATAGCGGTATACAGCCCATTGGTAATCTGCTGGAGGCGTTCAGCGGACACCTGGGCGAGCAACGCATTGACGATGTTGGTGATTTGTCCATCGTCGTAGTTGATCTTCATGAAGATCAATCGGGTGCTCAGCGCGTTCAGCACGCCGGTTAGCTGAATGGACTTCAGATAGGCGTCTTTGCGAACGAGCTGGCTGACGTTGACGTCGATAATCTGATCGCTCAATTCCGTCAATGACATATTTAGCCGGTTATTGAGGCGGATGGCCTCGAGAAACATAAAGGAGTCGGTATCCACCATCCGGGTATCGTAGGTGTAGCGGTAATAACTCTTGCTGGTTTGCGAGATGTAATAGGCGCTGTTGATGTTGAACAGATTGGCGTTGGTGTTATTGACCTGCGAAAGCTGCAGGTTGTCATTATCCAGCAGCTGTTCCATTAAAGCGATCATCGACAGCGCGGCGATTTTTTGCCGAACCCCGAGCTGTCTGGCGACCTCATCGTCCAGATGTTCGCGGATCCGGGTGATTCTCTCACGCGCCACCCGATCGGCGGCCAAACATTGCGCACGGGTGATTTGCGGATCGATCAGGCTCAATCGTTTGAGGCGATGAGCCAGCAACGCAGCCTGAAAAGCTTCGGAAATTTCTTTGGCGCGATCAATTTTGTACAGGTTTAGCTGGTTGTCGCGGTAGTCGGAATGGGCTTCGAGCAGCTCATCGACGATGAACAGAGAGAAGGAAGTCATCAGGCACAGGGTAAAAAAATAGATTGCGTATTTAATTTTCATAGTGCGAGTCATCCCTGAGCCTGATGCCGCAATTATACCACCATGCCGTCGGTGTCGCCTCAACTATGCCGGCGCGCCGCGATGGCGGTTTTTTAGCATTAAATGCTGATTTTTATTTGGCCATTGGTCACCCGCACTGCCGCCTGCCGGGCGATTTATGATTTGCCTCTGATTTCTCTCTCCTGGTCGCCCTGCGGCTCTGGGCTTTTCGGCCAGCTGTGATACAGTTTATTCACAATTCAGGCTCACCGCGCGCCGCAGGGGAACATACCGGCTGCGGTACGAAGGAGAAGAGCGGCCTGGCACCTATAACTCACTGAGACGTTTAAGGGTTTTTATGACACAACAGCCACAGGCAAAATACCGCCACGATTATCGCGCGCCCGATTACACCACGACCGATATCGATTTGGACTTCAGTCTGGACGCGGAAACCACGCGCGTGACCGCCGTCAGCAAAATCAAACGTCAGGGGGCGGTCGGCGCACCGCTGGTGCTGGATGGCGAAGATTTGACGCTGGTGAGCATTCAGGTGGACGGCCAACCGTGGAGCGCCTACCGTCAGCAGGATAACCAGCTGATCATCGAAGAGTTGCCGGCACAATTCACTCTTACCATTGTCAACGATATTCACCCGGCGAAGAACACCGCGCTGGAAGGGCTGTACCTGTCCGGCGATGCGCTGTGCACGCAATGCGAAGCCGAAGGCTTCCACCACATTACCTATTACCAGGATCGCCCGGACGTGCTGGCGCGCTTTACCACCCGCATCGTGGCCGACAAGACGCGCTATCCGTTCCTGCTGTCGAACGGCAACCGCATCGGCCAGGGCGAATTGGCCGATGGCCGCCACTGGGTGCAATGGCAGGATCCGTTCCCGAAACCTTGCTACCTGTTCGCGCTGGTGGCGGGGGATTTCGACGTGCTGCGCGACAGCTTCACCACCCGTTCCGGTCGTAAGGTCGCACTGGAGCTGTTCGTCGATCGCGGCAACCTGGATCGCGCCGATTGGGCAATGACTTCGTTGAAGAACTCGATGAAGTGGGACGAGACCCGCTTCGGCCTGGAATATGATCTCGACATTTATATGATTGTGGCGGTCGATTTCTTCAATATGGGCGCGATGGAGAACAAAGGGTTAAATATCTTTAACTCCAAATATGTGCTGGCGAAGGCGGAAACCGCGACCGACAAGGATTACCTGAACATCGAAGCGGTGATCGGCCACGAATACTTCCACAACTGGACCGGTAACCGCGTGACCTGCCGCGACTGGTTCCAGCTCAGTCTGAAAGAGGGGCTGACGGTGTTCCGCGATCAGGAATTCAGTTCCGATCTGGGATCGCGTTCGGTCAACCGCATCGACAATGTGCGCGTGATGCGCGGCGCGCAGTTTGCCGAAGACGCCAGCCCGATGGCGCACGCCATCCGCCCGGACAAAGTCATCGAGATGAACAACTTCTACACCCTCACGGTGTATGAAAAGGGTTCCGAGGTGATCCGCATGATGCATACCCTGTTGGGGGAGGAGAACTTCCAGAAAGGGATGCAGCTCTATTTCGAACGCCACGACGGCAGCGCCGCTACCTGCGACGATTTCGTTCAGGCGATGGAGGATGCGTCTAACGTCGATCTGTCGCGCTTCCGCCGTTGGTATAGCCAGTCCGGCACGCCGCTGTTGACGGTGCGCGACGAGTACGATGCGGAAACTCAGCAATATCGCCTGCATGTCAGCCAGAAAACCGCGCCGACCGCCGATCAGCCGGAGAAGTTGCCGCTGCATATTCCGCTGGATATCGAACTGTACGACAGCGAAGGCAATGTCATTCCATTGCAAAAAGGCGGCCTGCCGGTCAACAACGTGCTGAACGTCACCGAAGCGGAGCAGACCTTCGTGTTCGACGGCGTGGCGCACAAGCCGGTGCCGTCGCTGCTGCGCGAATTCTCCGCGCCGGTGAAACTGGACTATCCGTACAGCGATCAGCAACTGACCTTCCTGATGCAGCACGCGCGCAATGAATTTGCGCGTTGGGATGCGGCGCAGAGCCTGCTCGCGACCTATATCAAGCTGAACGTGGCGCGGCACCAGCAGAAGCAGCCACTGTCGCTGCCGCTGCACGTGGCCGATGCGTTCCGTGCGGTGCTGCTGGACGAAAAACTGGATCCGGCGCTGGCGGCGCAGATCCTGACGCTGCCGTCGGAGAACGAAATCGCCGAGCTGTTCGCCACTATCGATCCGGAAGCGATCGCCGCGGTGCACGAAGCGATCGTACGCTGCCTGGCGCGGGAGTTGGCCGAAGAGTGGCTGGCGGTGTATCACGCCAACAAGACCGACGGCTACCGCGTGGAGCATGCCGAGATCGCCAAGCGCGCCTTGCGCAATGTGTGCCTGGGCTATCTGGCGTTCGGCGAAGATGAGGCGCTGGCGGACCAGCTGGTGAACGAACAGTATCGCCAGGCGGACAACATGACCGACTCGCTGGCGGCGCTGTCTGCCGCGGTCGCGGCCCAGCTGCCGTGCCGCGATGCGCTGCTGGCGGCGTTCGACGAGCGCTGGCATCAGGATGGCCTGGTGATGGACAAATGGTTCGTGCTGCAGGGCGGCAGCCCGGCGGCAGACGTGTTGAGCAAGGTGCGCGCGCTGTTGCAACACCGCTCGTTCAGCCTGAGCAACCCGAACCGCACCCGTTCGCTGATCGGCGGCTTCGCTTCCGGCAACCCGGCGGCGTTCCATGCCGCGGACGGCAGCGGCTATCAGTTCCTGGTGGAGATCCTCAGCGATCTCAACCAGCGCAACCCGCAGATCGCCGCGCGCCTGATTGAACCGCTGATTCGCCTGAAGCGTTACGATGCCGGCCGCCAGGCGCTGATGCGTAAGGCGCTGGAACAGCTGAAAGGGTTGGAAAACCTGTCCGGCGATCTGTACGAGAAGATCAGCAAGGCGCTCGACGCCTGATTTTTTCGCGCTAGAGACATCAAGGGACGGCCTGGGCCGTCCCTTTTTCATTCATTCAATTCGCCGCCCGGCGCGCGGCGTCCGTCGCGGCAGGCGGCGATAACACCCGTTCCAGCACTTCGGCCTCCAGTTCCGCCAGCCTGGCCGAGCCTTTGCGGCGCGGCCGCGGCAGATCGATGCTCAGATCCAGCCCGATATGCCCCTCTTCAATCAGGATCACCCGATCCGCCAGCGCGATGGCTTCGCTGACGTCATGTGTGACCAGCAGTACGGTAAAACCGTGTTGTAGCCACAGCGTTTCTATCAGCCCTTGCATCTCGATGCGCGTCAGGGCATCCAGCGCTCCGAGCGGTTCATCCAGCAGCAGCAGGCGGGGGCGGTGGATCAGCGCGCGCGCCAGGGCGACCCGCTGCTTTTGTCCGCCGGACAGCGCCGCCGGCCAATCGCGGGCGCGATCCGCCAAACCGACCGCTTCCAGGGCTTGCAACGCCGCGTCGCGCCACTGGCCGCGCAGCCCCAGACCCACGTTATCGATCACCGTTTTCCATGGCAGCAGGCGCGCATCCTGAAACATCAACCGGGTATCCTCTTTAGCGGCGGCGAGCGGCGCGTTGCCGCTGAGCAGCGCGCCGCTGCTGGCCTGTTCCAGGCCGGCCAACAGGCGCAGCAGGGTGCTCTTGCCGCAGCCGCTGCGGCCGACCACCGCCACGAACTGCCCGGCGGAAATGCGCAGCTGAATATTGTCCAGCACCGTGCGGTTGCCGTAACGTTTGCCGATAGACTCCAGCGTCACCGGCGTGCCTTGTGCAAGGCGAGCGGGAAGGGTCATAGCGCTTCTCCCTGTTTCAGTTGATAGGCCGGATGCCAGCGCAACCAGACGCGCTCCAGCAGCTGTGCGCCCACGTCCGCCAGCTTGCCGAGCAGGGCGTACAGCACGATCGCCACCACCACCACGTCGGTTTGCAGAAATTCACGCGCGTTCATCGCCAGGTAGCCGATGCCCGAATTGGCCGAGATGGTTTCGGCGACGATCAGCGTCAGCCACATGAAGCCGAGAGCGAAACGCACGCCGACCATAATCGACGGCAGCGCGCCCGGCAGCACCACCTGTGTAAACAGGCGGAAACCGCTCAGGCCGTAGCTGCGAGCCATCTCCAACAGGCCGCGATCGATGTTTTTGATGCCGTGATAGGTATTGAGATAAATCGGGAACAGCGTGCCGAGCGCCACCAGAAAGATCTTGGCGGATTCATCGATGCCGAACCACAGGATCACCAACGGGATCAGCGCCAGATGCGGCACGTTGCGGATCATTTGCACCGAGCTGTCCAGCAGGCGTTCGCCCCAGCGCGACAGCCCGGTAATAAAGCCGAGTATCAGTCCGATGCTGCCGCCGATGGCGAAGCCTAACAACGCGCGCTGGCTGCTGATGCTCAGGTGCTGCCACAGTTCGCCGCTTTGGCTCAGGCGCCAGAAGGCGGCCAGCACCGCACTCGGTGCCGGCAAAATGCGGTTGGAGAGCCAGCCGGTTTCGACGGCGATTTGCCAGATGATCACCAGCGCCAACGGCAGCGCCCAGGGAGCCAGCCGATACAGGATGCGTTGTACGTTATTTGCCATCGGGGCGCTCCTCAGCTCTGCGATACTTTTTGCGGAACATAGATGTTGGCCACCACTTCGCCCTGCGGACGCACCGGCTGAAGGCGAGCGGGCGTTTCCTCCTGCGCCAGATCGAGGTGCGGGAACAGCAGTTCGCCGACGCGGTAGGCCTCTTCCAGATGCGGATAGCCGGAGAGAATAAAGGTGTCGATGCCCAGATCGGCATATTCCTGCATGCGCGCCGCGACCGTCGGGCCATCGCCCACCAGCGCGGTGCCGGCGCCGCCGCGCACCAGGCCGATGCCGGCCCACAGGTTCGGGCTGATCTCCAGGTTATCCTTTTTGCCGCCGTGCAGCGCCGCCATGCGCCGTTGGCCGACGGAGTCGAAGCGCGCAAAGGCCTGCTGCGCGTTGGCGATGGTTTCCTCATCGAGGTGGGCGATCAGCCGGTCAGCGGCGCGCCAGGCTTCTTCGGTGGTTTCCCGCACGATGACGTGCAGCCGGATGCCGAAACGCACCTGGCGGCCTTTCGCCGCCGCTTTGGCGCGCACCTCTTCGATCTTCGCCTTAACCTGCGCCGGCGGCTCTCCCCAGGTGAGATACATTTCTACCTGCTCGGCGGCCAGATCCTGCGCGGCGGCGGAGGATCCGCCGAAATAGAGCGGCGGGCGCGGCTGTTGCACCGGCGGGAACAGCAGTTTGGCGCCTTTCACCTGAATATGCTTGCCGTGGAAATCGACGGTTTCCCCTTCCAGCACCCGGCGCCAGATGTGGGTGAACTCGGTTGAGGCTTCGTAGCGTTCTTCATGGCTAAGGTGCAGCCCCTCGGCCGCCAGCTCTTCCGGATCGCCGCCGGTGACCAGATTGAACAGCGCGCGCCCGTTGGACAGGCGATCCAGCGTCGCCGCCTGGCGCGCCGCCAGCGTAGGGGAGATGATGCCCGGCCGCAGCGCGACCAAAAATTTCAGCCGCTGGGTGACCGGGATCAGCGAGGCGGCCACCAGCCAGGAGTCTTCGCAGGAGCGGCCGGTGGGGATCAGCACGCCGCCGAATCCCAGCCGATCCGCCGCCTGGGCGATCTGCTGCAAGTAACCGTGATCGACGCTGCGCGCCCCTTGTGCGCTGCCAAGATAGTGGCCGTCGCCGTGGGTGGGTAAAAACCAGAAAACGTTCAGGCTCATCGTCAATGCTCTCCCGTATTTATTGCGCGCTAGGGCGCCAGATGCGTTGCGAGATGTCGACCTTCACCGGCACCAGCCGGTTGGTGTAAAACAGGTCGGCGGTTTGCTGCTGCGCGGCGATGGTATGCGCATCGAGCGGTGTGATGGCGGTCGGGGGGCGGTGATCCAGATAGCTGGCGATCACCGGTTCCGGCAGCCCCATGGCGTTGGCCAGCAAGGTCACGCTTTGCGCCCGGTCGCTGCGGGTGAGCGCATCGGCCTGGGTCAGCACCGTCAGGATCTGGCTGATAAAGGCGCCGTTGGCTTCGACATAAGGGCGCGCCGCCAGATAGAAGGAGCCGGTCTGGTTCAGATCGGTGCCGTCGCCGAGCACCCGCACGCCGCCCTGCAGCAGCGCGGCGGAATAATAAGGATCCCAGATCGCCCAGGCATCGACGTTGCCCTGTTGGAATGCGGCGCGCGCATCGGCGGGCGTCAGATAGGCGGGCTGGATATCCGTAAATTTCAGTCCGGCTTTTTGCAGCGATCGCAGCAGCAGGTTATGTGAGCTGGATCCTTTCTGGAACGCGACCTTATGGTCTTTCAGATCTGCGACGGTTTTGATCGGGCTGTTTTCCGGCACCAGGATCACTTCCGCCTTCGGTTTGGGCGGCTCAACGCCGACATACAGCAGATCGGCCCCGGCGGCCTGCGCGAAGATCGGAGGAATATCGCCGGTGCTGCCCAGATCGATGCTGCCGACGTTCAGGGCCTCCAGCATTTGCGGGCCGGCGGGAAACTCGATCCAACTGATGCGGGTGGCGGGGAAACGTTCCTCCAGCAGCCGGTGGCTCTTCGCCAGCACCAGACTGACCGATCCTTTTTGGTAGCCGATGCGGAACTGCGCCGGATCCTGAGCGACGGCGGCGTTGGCCCAAACCAGCGACAGCAGGCCGGTGAAGGCGGCGGCGCTCAGCCAACGCCGCAAAGCAATGCGTTGTTTCATTCAGGCTCTCCTTTTCCAGGCGTTTCAGGCGGTTTGACGCGCCGCCAGTGGCGAGGCGACGCGCAGCGCCGGCGGTTTGCGGCGGCCAAGTGCCAGATAGAAACTGGCCAGTGCCTCTTCCAGCCGGGCGGCCACGGCGTCGGTGAGCGTGGCGCCTTCGTCGGTCAGCTGGATCTGGCTGTCGTCGGCGAACACGCCGTGCAGCACCTCTTGCGCTTTCAGCGCCGCCAGTACCGGTTTCAACGCATAGTCCACCGCCAGCATGTGGCCGATCGAACCACCGGTCGCCAGCGGCAACACCACCTTATGATCCAGAGCGCGTTCCGGCAGCAGATCCAGCAGGGTTTTCAGCGCGCCGGAGAACGACGCTTTATAAACCGGCGTGGAAATCAGCAGGCCGTCGGCCTGCGCCAGCTGCTCGGCAAACGCCTTGATCGCCGGACTGTTGAAGTTGGCGTACAGCAGATCTTCGGCGTCAAAGTCGTGCAGGGTATAGGCCGTCACTTCCACCCCTTGCTGCCGCAGCCAGTTCTGACTCAGCGAGAGCAGCGCGGCGGAACGTGATGGGATGCGTGGGCTACCGGCCAGTGATATAACGCGCATTGCCACTCCTTATAACTAAAAGTTAGGTTTAATTAGAAAATCAATGGGAAGTGTTTTAAACCTACCAGCAACCGGGCGCGTTTTTTAAATCTCATTTTTTGATTTGGATATGCGCAAAAGCGGATTAGCGCCGATTTGGCGGTGAAGAGGGAAAACGATTGCGTAAAAACGGCTTTTTTTGCCTTTAATCAATTCCAATTAGGCGGGGGATACCGGATAATACGCCCCCGGTTTGCAACCGGGAAATCAGGAGAGTCCATGTACTACCCCCTCATCAGGAAAGCGTTGTTCCAGCTCGATCCGGAGCGCGCGCACGAAGTGACCTTTCGTCAGCTCAGCCGTATTACCGGCACCCCATTAGCGTTTCTTGTCCGTCAGTCCGTGCCGACCAAACCGGTCAACTGCATGGGGCTGTCGTTTAAAAACCCGCTGGGATTGGCCGCCGGTCTGGATAAAAACGGCGAATGCATCGATGCGTTCGGCGCGATGGGCTTCGGCCATGTGGAAGTCGGCACCGTGACGCCGCGTCCGCAACCGGGCAACGACAAGCCGCGCTTGTTCCGCGTGGTTGAGGCGGAAGGCCTGATTAACCGCATGGGGTTCAATAACCATGGCGTGGACAATCTGGTTGAAAACGTTAAGAAATCCCATTTCGGCGGCATTCTTGGGATCAATATCGGCAAGAATAAAGACACGCCGGTCGAGCAGGGCAAAGACGATTATTTGATCTGCATGGATAAAGTTTATCCGTATGCCGGATATATCGCGATTAACATCTCTTCACCGAATACGCCGGGGTTACGATCCTTACAGTATGGCGAAGCGCTGGACGATCTTTTGGCTGCGATTAAAAATAAGCAGCAGGAATTACATGCGCGTCATCACAAATATGTGCCGGTGGCGGTAAAGATCGCGCCGGATCTTTCAGAAGAAGAATTGATCCAAATTGCCGATAGCCTGGTGCGGCATAATATCGATGGCGTGATCGCCACCAATACCACGTTGGATCGAAAATTGATCCAGGGGTTGAATTACTGCGAACAAGCGGGCGGGTTAAGCGGGCGTCCGTTGCAATCACGCAGCACCGAAGTTATCCGTCGTCTCTCCACCGAACTGCAGGGGCGCCTGCCGATTATTGGCGTAGGCGGCATCGATTCGCTGACGGCGGCGCGCGAAAAAATGGAGGCCGGCGCGAGCCTGCTGCAAATTTATTCCGGATTTATCTATCACGGCCCGCGTTTGATTAAAGATATCGTTACCCATATCTAATATTTTTCCTCTCATTTTATTCCGGGGGTTTATTTCTGCCCCCGGCTCGTCTATATTTTGTTCGTTAGCTTAAATATCGTTCGCGGAATTATCCGATGTTTAAGCGATTTCATCGGTGATAAAATCGCCTTTTAGGGTGAGTGCGGCGTTGGCATAGGCAGCGAGAAGGATACGAAATGAAGATAAAACCTGACGATAATTGGCGTTGGTATTTTGATGCCGAACACGATCGGCTAATGCTGGATTTAGCTAATGGTATGATCTTTCGTTCACGTTTCCCGGCCAAAATGTTAACGCCGGACGCCTTTGATGAATGTGCTTTTTGCGTGGATGACGCCGCCCTTTATTTCACCTATGAAGAACAGTGCAAGCAGGTCAAGCTTAGCCATGAACAGCGCGCCGAGCTGGTGCTGAATGCGCTGGTCGCCTATCGCTTCCTGAAACCGCTGATGCCAAAGAGCTGGCATTTCTCGCAGCAGCATTACCCGCTGCAGCCGAAAAACGGCGAGCTGGCGGCGGTGAAAGTGATGGAGAGCGGCGCGGAAGCGCGCTTGCTGGTGGTGGAGGCCGGGGATAACGCCAGCCTGTGCCTGCTGGCGCAAAATCAGCTGACGGTCGCTGGCCGTACCATGGTCTTGGGCGACGCCATCAAGGTGATGCACGATCGGCTGAAACCGTGCGCGCAGGATGAAAGCGCCGCCCCGGCTTACGACAGGGCGGTATAAGGCGGATTACGCCAGGGTCAAATCACTTTTCGGGATGCAGCTGCAGCACAGGATGGTGCCGTTGTCGCCCAGCGCGCTTTTCTTCAGGGGCGCGACTTCACCGCTCAGCAACGTAATGCGGCAACTGCCGCAAATCCCGGCGCGGCAGGAGTAAGGCACGCGGATGCCTTGCTGTTCCAACTGTTCGAGCAAGATCTGCTGGTTGTTGCCGGTAAACACCTTTCCTTCATATTCGATCGTGACGCTGTGCGCGCTGTCTTGCGGCACCTGCACGCTCTCCACCACTTTGCCTGCGCCATAAGGGCGCGGCGGCTTGGTCGACAGCACTTCCACCGTATCGCCCACGCGGATGATGCCGCTGTTGCGGGCGATCATATTCTGGCCGAAATCGATATCGCCGTTGTCGGCGGAGCGGAATTTTTGCAGCGTGCTGAGCGGTTCGCCGCTCGGGTGCTTGCGGCCGCGCTCGGTGCTGACGGTGGTGAGCACGCAGCGGCTGCAGGGTTTCACCAGATCGAACATCACGTCGCCGACGCGGATCACCTGCCAGCCGTCCTCGGCCCAGGCGGTGGCGCCGCTCACCACCAGATTGGGGCGGAACTGTTCCAGCTTGATGCTGCCGGGGCAACGCTGCTGCAGATCGTTAAACGAGGCCTGGTTAATCAGCAGATAAGGATAGCCGTCGGCAAACGTCAGTGGGATTTCGGGGTGCTTCTTCACCCGGCGGGTCAGCTCCGGCCCCAGCCAGCGCAGCTGCACGTCGCGCTGGAAATAGCCGCTTAGCCAGCGGTTGATCTCATCTGGCGCGATCAGCGCGGTGAAATGGTTGCCCCACACCTCGGTCGGCTGCGGCGCGGCGGCGAAGTCGCTGAAGCGAATGGCGGCGCTTTCGCCGTCCGGCGCGGTCAGGAATAGCCCGTCCGGCAACAGCGCCGGCGTGAACAACACCATCTGCGGGTATTGGCGCGCGGTAATAAAGGTGCCGTCCGGCTCGGTGATCATAAAGTTGCGGTCGAAGGCCAGACCGCTGCTGCCGACCTGGGCGTAGGAAAGCTGCAGGCCGCGCAGTGATTTAACCGGATGGACGTAGAGTCTGGAAAGCGTGATCACCCTTATCTCCGTGCGATGATTAAATAGAAGGGAGCAACTTTATGACAAGCGGTGCGGATTAGCTATAATGCGCAACAATTTTCTTTTTGGTGATAAGTACGATATGAACTCTCTGTTTGCCAGCACGGCGCGTGGATTGGAAGAACTGTTAAAAAGCGAGCTGGAAGCGCTTGGCGCTCACGACTGCAAAGTGGTGCAGGGCGGGGTACATTTTCAGGGTGACGATCGTCTTCTGTACCAAAGCCTGCTGTGGAGCCGCCTGGCTTCGCGCATTCTGTTGCCGCTGAACGAATTCCGCGTGCACAGCGATCTGGATCTGTACCTCGGGGTGCAGGTGATCGACTGGCCGAGCATTTTTGGCGTGGATAAAACCTTTGCCGTGCATTTCAGCGGCGTGAACGAAGAGATCCGCAACAGCCAGTATGGCGCGCTGAAGGTGAAAGACGCCATCGTCGACAGCTTTACCCGTAAACTCGACCAACGCCCGACGGTCGCCAAGCAGCAGCCGGACATTCGCGTTAACGTCTTCCTGCAACGTGATATGGCTAGCGTGGCGCTCGATCTGAGCGGCGAAGGCCTGCACCAGCGCGGCTACCGCGATCTCACCGGCCAGGCGCCGCTGAAGGAAAACCTGGCGGCCGCCATCGTGTTGCGTTCCGGCTGGCAGCCGGGCACGCCGATGCTTGATCCGATGTGCGGCTCCGGCACGCTGTTGATCGAAGCGGCGATGATCGCCGCCGATCGCGCGCCGGGTCTGCACCGTCAACACTGGGGCTTCAGCGCCTGGAATGGCCACAACGCCGAACTGTGGCGTGAAGTCACCACCGAAGCGCAGGTGCGCGCGCGTCGCGGCCTGCAGGAAACCGCCTCTCGCTTCTTCGGCTCCGATATCGATCGCCGGGTGATTGAGATGGCGCGCGGCAACGCCCGCCGCGCCGGCGTCGCCGAGCTGATCACCTTCAACGTCGGCGACGTCGCGCGCTTGACCAACCCGCTGCCGGAAGGCCCGCACGGCACGGTGATCAGCAACCCGCCTTACGGCGAGCGTCTGGAAAGCGAACCGGCGCTGATCGCGCTGCACAACATGCTGGGGCGCGTGATGAAAAACGCCTTCGGCGGCTGGCAGCTTTCGCTGTTCAGTGCCTCGCCGGAGCTGTTGAGCTGCCTGCAGCTGCGCGCCGAGCGCCAGTTCAAGGCGAAGAACGGCCCGCTGGAGTGCGTGCAGAAAAACTATCAGCTGGCGGCAAGCCCGGCCGGTAGCGCCACCGGCGGCGTGCAGGTGGCGGAAGATTTCGCCAACCGTCTGCGCAAGAATTTGAAGAAGCTCGACAAGTGGGCGAAGCAACAAGGCATTGAATGCTACCGCCTGTACGACGCCGATCTGCCAGAATACAACGTCGCGGTGGACCGTTACGGCAGCAAGGTGGTGGTGCAGGAGTATGCGCCGCCGAAAACCGTCGATGCGCAGAAGGCGCGTCAGCGCCTGTTCGATGTGATCAACGCGACGCTGGCGGTGCTGGAATTGCCGTCGAATCAGCTGATCCTGAAAACCCGCGAGCGCCAGAAGGGCAAAAATCAGTACGAGAAACTGGCGCAGAAGGGCGAGTTCCTGCTGGTGGAAGAGTATAACGCCAAGCTGTGGGTCAACCTGACCGACTATCTCGATACCGGCCTGTTCCTCGATCACCGCATCGCGCGCCGTATGCTGGGCGAGATGAGCAATGGCAAGGACTTCCTCAACCTGTTCGCCTATACCGGCACCGCCAGCGTGCACGCCGGGCTGGGCGGCGCGCGCAGCACCACCACGGTGGACATGTCGCGCACCTACCTGGAATGGGCGGAGAAGAACCTGCGCGCCAACGGCCTGACCGGCCGTCAGCATCGGCTGATCCAGGCCGATTGCCTGTCTTGGCTGAGCAACGCCAATGAACAGTTCGACGTGATCTTCATCGATCCGCCGACGTTCTCCAACTCCAAGCGGATGGAGAACACCTTTGACGTGCAGCGCGATCATCTGGCGCTGATGAAAGATTTGAAACGGTTGCTGCGCCGCAACGGGACCATCATGTTCTCGAACAACAAGCGCGGTTTCCAAATGGATATGGCAGGGCTGAGCGCGTTGGGTCTGGAGGCGAAAGAGATCACCGCCAAGACGCTGTCGCAGGATTTTGCCCGTAACCGTCAGATCCACAACTGCTGGCTGGTGACTCACGCCGGCGAAGGAAAATAATTACTATGTCGTTAATCAGCATGTCCGGCGCCTGGCTCTCTTTCAGCGATGCGCCACTGTTAGACAACACCGAAATTCATATTGAAGACAACGAGCGCGTGTGTCTGGTCGGGCGCAACGGCGCCGGCAAATCCACGCTGCTGAAGATCCTCGGCAAAGAGATCCCGCTGGACGACGGTCGGGTGATCTACGAACAGGATCTGATCGTGGCGCGTCTGCAACAGGATCCGCCGCGCAATATCGGCGGCAGCGTGTTCGACTTCGTGGCGGAAGGCGTTGCGGAGCAGGCGGAACACCTGAAGGCCTATCACGCGATCTCCCACCTGGTGGAAAGCGACCCGAGCGAGAAAAACCTGGCGCGCATGGCGCAAATCATGGAGATCCTCGATCACCAGGGGCTGTGGCAGCTCGACAGCCGCATCAGCGAAGTGCTGCTGCAGCTGGGGCTGAACGGCGACGCCGAGCTTTCCTCACTGTCCGGCGGCTGGCTGCGTAAAGCGGCGCTGGGCCGCGCGCTGGTGAGCTCGCCGCGCGTGTTGTTGCTCGACGAACCGACCAACCACCTGGATATCGAAACCATCGACTGGCTGGAAGGTTTCCTGAAAGAGTTCGACGGCAGCATCGTCTTCATCTCGCACGACCGTTCGTTTATCCGCAACATGGCGACGCGCATCGTCGATCTGGATCGCGGCAAGCTGGTTTCCTGGCCGGGCAACTACGATCTGTATCTGCAGAGCAAAGAAGAAGCGCTGCGGGTGGAAGAGCTGCAAAACGCCGAGTTCGACCGCAAGCTGGCGCAGGAAGAGGTCTGGATCCGTCAGGGCATCAAGGCGCGCCGCACCCGCAATGAAGGCCGCGTGCGCGCGCTGAAGGCGCTGCGCGTCGAGCGCTCGCAGCGCCGCGAAGTGATGGGCACCGCCAAAATGCAGGTGGAAGAGGCGACCCGCTCTGGCAAAATCGTGTTCGAGCTGGAAGACGTCAATTATCAGGTTGGCGAAAAGGTGCTGGTGCGCGGTTTCTCCGCCCAGGTGCAGCGCGGCGACAAGATTGCGCTGGTGGGGCCGAACGGCTGCGGCAAAACCACGCTGCTGAAACTGATGCTCGGTCAGCTGAAAGCCGACAGCGGCCGCGTGCACTGCGGCACCAAGCTGGAAGTGGCCTATTTCGACCAGCACCGCGCCGATCTCGATCCTGAGCGCACGGTGATGGACAACCTGGCGGAAGGCAAGCAGGAAGTGATGGTCAACGGCCGTCCTCGCCACGTATTGGGCTATCTGCAGGACTTCCTGTTCCACCCGAAACGCGCGATGACGCCGGTGAAGGCGCTGTCGGGCGGTGAGCGTAACCGCTTGCTGTTGGCTAAGCTGTTTCTGAAACCGAGCAATCTGTTGATCCTCGATGAACCAACCAACGATCTCGACGTCGAAACGCTGGAGCTGCTGGAAGAGCTGATCGACGGCTATCAGGGCACCGTGCTGCTGGTCAGCCACGATCGTCAGTTCGTTGACAACTCGGTGACCGAGTGCTGGATCTTCGAAGGCAACGGCGTGATCAATGCCTTCGTCGGCGGTTACTACGATGCGCATCATCAGCGCGCGACGGCGAAACCGATTCGTCAGGCGGCGCCGAGCGCGAGCAAACCGGCGGCGGAGAAAAAGGCCGAACAGCCGAAGAAAACGGCGGCCAAGCTGAGTTACAACCTGCTGCGTGAGCTGGAACAGTTGCCGCAGCGGCTCGAACAGCTGGAAGCGGAAATCGAAGCGCTGCAGGCGCAGATGAGCGACGCCGACTTCTTCACGCGGCCGCATAGCGAAACGCAAGAAGTGCTGACAGCGCTGGCTGATGCCGAGCAAGCGCTGGAACAGGCTTTCGCCCGTTGGGAAGAGCTGGAAGCGATGAAAAACGGCTGACCGTTGCGATGCCGCCCGCGCGCTGCTGCGGGCGGCATCGACGTGCCGGTGAGCGACGTTATTTAGGAGGAATATGGTGTGTTCCCACAACAATCATCAGCAGCATAGTCATTCCGCACCCTCGGCGGCGCAGCAGGATAACCTGATGCTGTGTCCGCAGTGCGACATGCTGGTGGCGCTGCCGCCGCTGGCCTATGGCAGCAAAGCGGTATGCCCGCGCTGCAAAACCACGCTCAGCGCCCGCTGGGACGAGCCGCGCAAGCGGCCGATCGGTTACGCGCTCAGCGCCTTGTTCATGCTGGTGCTGGCCAACATTTTCCCGTTTATCAACATGCGCGTCGCCGGCCTCGGCAACGAAATCCGGCTGATCCAAATCCCGGAAGTGATGGTGGCGGAAGACTACGCCAGCATGGCCACCTTGTTTATGGTGTTCGTGCAGCTGATCCCGGCGTTTTGCATGGTGGCGATTATCCTGCTGTGCGCCAGAGTGCGCTTGCCGCTGGGGCTCAAAGAGTGGATGGCTCGGGTGCTGTTCCAGTTCAAGACCTGGTGCATGGTGGAAATTTTCCTTGCCGGGGTGCTGGTCAGCTTCGTCAAGCTGATGGCCTACGGCGATATCGGCATCGGCAGTAGCTTCGTGCCTTACTGCCTGTTCTGCCTGCTGCAGGTGCGCGCCTTCCAGTGCGTGGATCGGCGCTGGCTGTGGCAGGATATCGAACCGGCGCCGCGACTGCATCGCCCGCTGACGGTGGGGCGCACCGGCATGCGCCAGGGCGTGCGCTCCTGCGCGTGCTGCACGGCGATCCTGCCGGCCGATCAGGTGCGCTGTCCGCGCTGTCACACCAAGGGCTACGTGCGGCGTCGTCACAGCCTGCAGTGGACGCTGGCGCTGCTGGTGACCTCTGTCATGCTGTATATTCCGGCCAACCTGATGCCGATCATGGTGACCGAGGCGCTGGGCAACAAGATGAACTCCACCATCATGGCGGGGGTGATCCTGCTGTGGGGGGACGGCTCTTATCCGGTGGCGATGGTGATTTTCATCGCCAGTATCATGGTGCCGTCGCTGAAAATGTTGGCGATCGGCTGGCTGTGCTGGGATGCGAACGGCAGGAAGAAACCGCGCGCCGACAGCGAGCGTATGCATCTGATTTATGAAGTGGTCGAATTCGTTGGCCGTTGGTCAATGATCGACGTGTTTGTGATCGCCGTGTTGTCGGCGTTGGTGCGAATGGGGCAGTTGATGAGCATTTATCCCGCGACGGGCGCCGTGCTGTTCGCGCTGGTGGTGATCCTCACCATGTTCGCCGCCATGACATTTGATCCCCGGCTGACCTGGGATCGCGCAAGTGAAACAATCAACAAGGAGCCGCAAGGTGACGGAAAATAATCATAGCGTCGCAGACGTTGAGAAGATCAAACGCTGGTCGCCGGTGTGGATCATTCCCATCGTGACCGCGCTGATCGGCGCCTGGATCCTGTTTTACCACTTCAGCCATCAGGGGCCGGTGGTGACGCTGGTGACCACGACGGCGGAAGGGCTGGAAGCGGGTAAAACCAAAATCAAAAGCCGCAGCGTTGACGTCGGGGTGGTGGAAACCGTCACGTTGAGCGATGACCTGAGCAAGGTGATGGTGCAGGCTCGCCTCAATTCCGGCATGGAAAAATTGCTGCGCCAGGATTCCGCCTTCTGGGTGGTGAAGCCGCAGATCGGCCGTGAAGGCGTCTCCGGGCTGGGCACGCTGCTCTCCGGCGCCTATATCGAACTGCAGCCGGGCAACAAAGGCAAAGACGGCAAAGACAACTATCAGCTGCTCGATGCGCCGCCGCTGGCTTCCCCGGATGCCAAAGGGTTGCGCATCGTGCTGGACAGCGAGAAATCAGGCCAGCTCAACGCCGGCGATCCGGTGCTGTTCCGCGGTTATCGCGTCGGGTCGGTGGAAACCAGCTACTTCGATCCTAAAGAACGCGCCATGCGCTATCAGCTGTTCATCACCGCGCCTTACGATCAGTTGGTCACCACCAACGTGCGCTTCTGGAAAGACAGCGGCGTGGCGTTCGATATGTCGGCGCAGGGCATGCGGGTGGAGATGGGCTCGTTGACCACGCTGTTCAGCGGCGGGGTCAGTTTTGACGTGCCGGACGGCTGGGATCGCGGCGATCAGGCGAAAGAGAAGGCGGAATATCAGCTGTTCGACAACCAGCGCAGCACGCAGGATTCACTGTATACCGTGCATAAGGATTACCTGCTGTTCTTCTCCGACTCGGTACGCGGCCTGCAGCCGGGCGCGCCGGTCGAGTTCCGCGGCATCCGTCTGGGTACGGTGGCGCAGGTGCCGTTCTATAAAGACGGCATGGCGCAGCGTCTGGATAACGATTACCGCATTCCGGTGCTGATCCGCATCGAGCCGGATCGCTTCCAGAAACAGCTGGGCGGCAACTTCGATATTGAAGGGCACCTGAAAGATGCGGAATCTCGCGGCATGCGCGCCTCGATGAAGTCCGCCAACCTGCTGACCGGTTCGCTGTACATCGATCTCGACTTCTATCCGCAGGAAAAACCGTGGAAAGGGCCGCGCGAGCTGTTCGGTTATCCGCTGATGCCGACCACCAGCGGCGGTCTGGCGCAGATCCAGCAGAAACTGATGCAGACGCTGGATAAGATCAACTCAATGCCGATCAATCCGATGATCAACGAAGCGACCAAGACGCTGGCGGAGAGTCAGAAAACCATGAAGTCGACGCAGCAGACCATGAAGTCGCTGAACGACATCATCGCCAGCAAAGAGATGCAGGCGCTGCCGCAGGACATGCAGAAAACGCTGTTGGAACTGAACCGCAGCATGAAAGGGTTCCAGCCTGGTTCACCGGCTTACAACAAGATGGTGGGCGATATGCAGCGCCTCGACCAGGTGTTGCGTGAGCTGCAACCGGTGCTGCGCACCCTGAATGAGAAGAGCAACGCGCTGGTGTTTGAAGCCGCCGGCAGCAATGACCCTCAGCCGAAGAAGGCCACGAAATGATGAAATGGATCCCGGTAGCCCTAGCGCTGTTGCTCAGCGCCTGCAGCAGTTCACCACAAAAGACTTACTATCAGTTGCCGGCGCTGGGTGCGCCTGCTGCGGCCAGCAGCAGCGGCGCTTCCACGCGCCAGCTGTGGCTGGAACACGTGAGCGTGGCGGATTATCTGGCGCAGAGCGGCGTGGTGTATCAGACCAACGACGTACAGTATGTGATAGCCCAGAACAACCTGTGGGCCAGCCCGCTCGACCAGCAGTTGCAGCAAACGCTGGTCACCAACCTGAGCAGCGCGCTGCCGGGGTGGGTGGTCTCTTCGCAGCCGATGAGCAGCGATCAGGATGTGCTGAACGTGACCATCAGCGGCTTTCACGGTCGCTTTGACGGGAAAGCGATCATTCGCGGCGAGTGGGTGCTGAACCGCCAGGGGCGTTTGATCAAAAGGCCTTTCAACCTGGAGCTGAAACAGGGTGAAGACGGCTATGATGCCCTGGTGCGCACTCTGGCGCAGGGGTGGCAGCAGGAAGCCCAGGCTATCGCAGCACAGATGGGCGGCATTTAGTCATAATTTGGTCTAAAATCGTCTAATCCCTGTCGGCGTGAAAATCCGTTTTTTCTCGCTGGCAGGGATTTCTATTTCATTTCAAACAGTTAACCCCTTTCCCAGCAGATCAGCCACTTAGCACTTTCCTCGGGCGTAGCTCACAAATATGACATTGGCGTGAATTTTGCGCATTGATCTTCTCTTCTTTTAGCGCTATTGATTACTCGTGGCTGCGCAAAAAGCAGCCATTGTTTTCTTTCCACCAGACCAAAATGAGGGAAACGAGGCATGAAGAGACAGAAACGCGATCGTCTGGAAAGGGCGCATTCGAGAGGGTATCAGGCAGGTATTTTAGGGCGTTCCAGGGAACATTGTCCCTACCAATCATCGGTGGACGCCCGGTCTCAATGGCTGGGAGGTTGGCGAGAAGCCATGGAAGACAGGGCTGTGACCGCTTAAGCGGCTCCCTGTCAAATAAAAGGAATAACCTCCGCCCTTGGCGGAGGTTTTTGTTTGTGCCGTTTACTCGTCCTACCAGCGTTTCAGTAGAATACTCGCATTCACGCCGCCAAAGCCGAAGCCGTTCGATAAGGCGTAGGTTATGTTCATCGATTCAGCCCGTTTCGCGACCAGGTGTAAACCTGCCGCCGCCGGATCGGGATTGTCCAGATTCAGCGTCGCGGGGGCGATCTGATCGCGCAGCGCCAAGGCGGTAAAGATGGTTTCCAGCCCCCCGGCGGCGCCGAGCAGGTGCCCGGTGGCGGATTTTGTCGAGGTTACCGCGACGCTTCCTGTCGTGCCAAACAGGTGTTTGATGGCATTGATTTCGCCCAGATCCCCTACGGGTGTCGACGTCGCGTGTGCGTTTAAATGCTGAACCTCTTCTGGGGCGATGTTCGCCTGCCTCAACGCGATTTTCATCGCCCGATAAGCACCGTTGCCGTCTTCGGCACCGGAGGTCATGTGGTAGGCGTCGGCGCTGGTGCCATAACCGACGATTTCCGCGAGCGGGGTGGCGCCGCGCGCCAGCGCGTGTTCCAGCGTTTCAATCACCAGCATGCCGGCACCTTCCCCCATGACAAATCCGTCCCGTGCACTGTCGAAAGGCCGGGAAGCCTGCCTTGCCAACTCGGCCGGTGCGGTGGACATAGCGCGCGCGGCGGCGAACCCGCCCAGGCTGACGGTATCTATAGCGGCTTCGGTGCCGCCGCACACGGCGATATCGGCTTCATCATTGCGGATCATACGCACTGCGTCGCCAATGGCTTGCACGCCGGCGGCACAGGCGGTGACCGGCGCGCCAATCGGCCCCTTGAAGTGGTGTTTGATTGAAACGTGGCCGGCCGCCAGATTGACCAGGAATGAGGGGATGGTGAACGGCGACAGCCGCTTGGCGCCGCGGCTGTCGGTGGTGCGCACCGCCTGGGCAATCGCCGGGAAGCCGCCAATGCCCGAGGCGATGACGGTGGCGGTGCGCTCTTGTTTTTCGTCCGTATCGGCTATCCAGCCGGCCTGACGAACGGCTTCATCCGCCGCCGCCATGGCAAACAGGATAAAGCGATCCATTTTCTTTTGGTCCTTGGGGGCGACGGCAGCGTCGGGGTTGAAGCCCGCTTCAGCATCCTGCGCCAGCGCCGGAACCTGACCTCCGACCTTGACCGGTAAATCTGCAACGATCTCGTCAGGCAACGCTCGAATGCCGGACTCTCCTTTTAACAAACGTTGCCAGATGGCTTCAACACCGCACCCTAGCGGTGAAACGGCGCCCATGCCGGTAATGACGATACGACGATTGCTCATGATGGCTCCTTGGTAAATTCGGGTAAATCGGCGAGGCGCCGTTGCCGCATCAGTGCGGCGCGTTGATGTATGCCTTCATTTGCCGCAGGCCCTGGTGCCAACGTAATAAACTGCGGCGGCACCTGCTGTTGGGTATCGACATTGACCAATTGGACCTGGATCGGCCGATCGGTGCGGCCGTCGACTAACAAGGCGCTGATGTCACCATCGATCAAATGGCGATTGCCCCATTCTGAAAGAGCCGCCAGCACGGGGAGAAAATCGTTGCCGCGTTCGGTGAGCAGATACTGATAGCGAACCGGCCGCGTTTGATAACGTTGCTTATGCAGAA
The DNA here is from genome assembly GCF_022678525.1 of Serratia sp. PGPR-27. Classification (NCBI taxonomy): domain Bacteria; kingdom Pseudomonadati; phylum Pseudomonadota; class Gammaproteobacteria; order Enterobacterales; family Yersiniaceae; genus Serratia; species Serratia sp. PGPR-27. The sequence continues at coordinate 48,224 of NZ_JALBYS010000028.1, forward strand.
TGCCGTGGGCTACCAAATCCTTCAGTCGCCGGGCCAGGAGAGTCGGTGACATCCCCAGACTTTGTTGGAATTCGTCGAATTTGGATAACCCCTGAAAGGCATCACGCAGGATCAGAATGCTCCACCATTCTCCGACACGATCTAATGAACGTGCGACGGGGCAAGGTGCATCGCTAAAGCGGGTTTTTTGCATATCGGCCCTTAGTTGGTACATTTACTGTAGTTACATGGGTGGCTATACTAGGTGATTTTAAGGGGCAAGAAAATAACCGGATGCAAAAAACGCTATCGTGTCGATAGCTGGCTGTGGGAGGGGGGCGCTCAAACTGGCCTGTGGCTTTGACCGTTTCGGGCAGGAAAAGGGTAGAGACAGGAGGGATAAGTCGGTTCGGTAACGGGCGATTAAAGGAGGTAGGTAGTCTTTAAACGGTAAGAGAAAGAAATGCCATCACGCTGGGCGTGATGGCATGCGAAGAGCATTAGCAAAGAAGACGATGGCCGCCCTCTCGTCTGCGTGATTAGAACGCTGTGGTATCCTTGAACAGACCCACTTTCAGATCGGTGGCGGTATAGATCACTTCGCCGTCAACCAGCACTTCGCCATCGGCGACGCCCATGATCAGCTTACGGGTGATGACGCGTTTGAAGTTAATACGGTAGGTCACTTTTTTCGCGGTTGGCAGCACCTGGCCGGTAAACTTGACTTCACCAACGCCCAGCGCGCGGCCTTTGCCTTCGCCACCCAGCCAACCGAGGTAGAAACCAACCAACTGCCACATCGCATCCAGGCCCAGACAGCCTGGCATGACCGGATCGCCGATAAAGTGGCAACCGAAGAACCATAGGTCCGGATTAATATCCAGCTCCGCTTCCACATAACCTTTGTTGTGAGTCCCGCCGTCTTCGGTCATCTTGACCACGCGGTCCATCATCAACATGTTACCTGCCGGCAACGGTGGGCCACCGGCGCCGAACAGCTCGCCACGGCCGGATGCTTCGAGGTCTTCTTTCGTATAGGAATCGCGTTTATCTACCATGTTCTCAGTAAGCCTTATTTTAATGAAGGACGCAGGTTAGCTAACACGTGTACGCTGAACAAGTCCGATCAGCCGTGGTTGAACCAGTTGAGCCAGCGCAGCGGCCAAGGACGACGGCGTTCCTGCAGGCTCACCTGCGCAATCCGTTCCTGAATGGCCGCCAACAAATTCGGCTGTTGTTCGTCAGAGTAGAGGCAACCTGTGAGCAAAGGCAAGGCTTCCGCCGCGCTCTCTACCGCCCACAGATGGAACTGCCCCTCGCGCACCGCGTCGACGATATCTTGACGCAGACACAGATGGCGCACGTTGGTCACGGGCAATACGACACCCTGTTTGCCCGTCAGGCCGCGGCGTACACAAACCTCGAAGAAACCTTCGATCTTTTCGTTAACGCCACCTATCGGCTGTACGTTGCCGAATTGGTCGACGGAGCCAGTGACGGCGATCTGCTGGGTGATCGGTTGCTGTGACAGGGCGCTGACCAATGCGCATAGCTCAGCCAGCGAGGCGCTGTCACCGTCCACTTCACCATAAGATTGCTCAAAGACGATGGAAGCGGAGAAGGGCAGCTGCTGATCAAGATCCAGTTCGGCGATCAGAAACGCCTGCATGATCATCATGCCTTTAGCGTGCAGGTTGCCGCCCAGTTCGGCTTTGCGCTCGACGTCGGTGAACTCGCCGTCGCCGAGATGCACAACGCAACTGATCCGTGACGGTTCGCCAAAGCTGCGTGGATGACCGGGATAATCCAGGACAGACAGACCGTTGATCTGTCCGACCACTTCACCCTCGGTCTCAATCAGGATCTGACCCAACTCAATCTCATCCTGCATACGCTCGGCCAGATAGCTTTCGCGCCATTCTCGGGCATTTAACGCCGCCTCGAACGCTTTGGCCGTAATGAGATCTTCTTCGGCATACAGTGCGGCTTCGGATAGCTGCTGGCCAAGCCAAACCGGCGAGAGTGGTAGAATGCCCTGATCGCCACTGTAACGCACAGCCTGGACGATCAGCGGCGGCCAGGCGTCGTTCGCCAGCATCGGCAATTGCTGGTCGGCAATCACGCCGTTGACGTAACCGCACCACTGCGTCATATCATCAACTTCAGTCAGCTGCAGATCGTCTTCGAATTCACCGTAGATCGCTTGTTCACTCAGTTCCGGCTCGATATCGTGAAAATCGGCCAGGCCGTGACGATCGCCGACTACAATCAGCCGCAGATCCAGCGGCATCGGTGGAATGGCTACCGGCAGCGGGCGGGTTTCGTCTGGCGAAACCCAGTGGAACTGGCGCTGGCCGATCATTTGCTTCAGCCGCAGCCACAGCAACGGCTGAGCAAGCAGCGCCCGCGCCGACAGAATCAGAATGCCGCCGTTGGCCTGGTGCACCAGACCCGGCTGCAGGGTAATGTCGCCATTGTGGATCCGTACGCAGCCAAACAGCTGTTCCGGTTCAATCCACTCCTGGAACAGACAAGCGCCGCCGGCGGCAAAAGGTTCATCGCCACGGCTGGCTGGCTCGACGCTGACCTTGCCATCCTGAATGACATAGTGGCTGCCGCGGCATGCCGTATTTTTCGGCAGCAGTGGTTTGACGGCGTGAGCGATCAGTTCCAGATACTCTCGCGTTTCTTGCGCTTTCAACAGCATGAAACGCGGTGGCGATTGGGGGTGGCAAAATAGCGTCAGGGCATTTTCCAGCCGAGGCTGAATGGCGGAAAAGGGCACGGGTGCCAACTGAGCGGCGGTATCAAATATCGCCTGATAAGGCGTTACGTCCGGCAATAAAGATTGCCATTCAAGTCGGTTATTGGTCAAAGTGTTAGATGCAATCGTTAAAAAGGGAAAGGGCGATTATACAAGAATAACGGCGGCTTGATACATGTGGAGTGCCAGTTGGCATCAGGGAGTTTGACATCGCGCGGTGACTGTGCAAAAAACAGTCTAAAAGACGGTTTAATTGCCGGGGAAATTCGGCGCAAAGCTGTTATGCTTATTTGAAGTTACGCGGTCACTGAAGAGCTCAAGATGAAATATCAGCAACTGGAAAATCTGGAGAGCGGTTGGAAATGGAAGTACCTGGTGAAAAAGCATCGGGAAGGGGAACTCATTACCCGCTACATTGAAAACAGCGCTGCTCAGGAGGCGGTTAACGAGCTGCTGAAGCTGGAAAATGAGCCGGTAAAGGTACTTGCATGGATTGCCGCTCATATGAATCCGGAACTGGATAACCGGATGAAACAAACGATCCGCGCCCGCCGCAAACGTCATTTTAACGCAGAACACCAGCATACGCGTAAAAAATCTATCGATCTGGAGTTTTTGGTTTGGCAACGATTGGCTGCCCTGGCGCGCCGCCGTGGCGTTACGCTGTCGGAAACCGTCGTGCAGCTTATCGAAGACGCTGAACGCAAAGAAAAGTATGCGAACCAGATGTCGTCGTTGAAAGAAGACTTGAAGGCGATTCTTGGCAAAGATCCCAAGTAAGCGCGTGAGAACGCCCCTATGGCGCCAGGCATTGAATGTTCTGGCAACAAGAGGACGAAAAAAAACCCCGCATTGGCGGGGTTTTTTATTAGGCGAGTAAACTTAGCCCTGAGGCTGAGTTACAACGTCTTTGATACCTTTAACTTCGATCTCTACGCGACGATCTGGTGCCAGGCAAGCGATCTGAGCTTTGGTAGCGCGGCCAGATTTGTAGCCACAGGTGTTGCCTGTAACTGCATCTGCTTCACCCATACCACGTGCAGAGATTTTGTCTGACGGGATGCCTTTGGAGACCAGGTAGTCAACAACGCTCTGTGCGCGTTGTTCAGACAGTTTCTGGTTGTACTGGTCAGAACCAACGGCGTCGGTGTAACCCAGAACAACTACGGAGCCGTCTTTAGGATCCATGGAGCTCAGCTGGGTGTACAGCTGATCCAGAGCCTGCTGGCCTTCTGCTTTCAGAGTAGATTTGTTGAAGTTGAACAGCACGTCAGACTTCAGAGTGAAACGCTTGGTTTCAACAACTGGAGCTGGAGCCGGAGCTGGTGCTGGAGCAACTACGTCATCCTGACCGAAGCGGTAAGAAACGCCCAGGCTCAGCATAGTGTTGTCTGGACGTGCGCCAACGGTACCTGCGTCACCGATGTTGCTTACGAACTGGTAATCCAGGCGGGTAGCCCAGTTTTTGGTCAGTGCGTATTCAACACCAACAGCAGCCAGCGGAGAAACGCCGGTGTCGTGGTCGCTCAGACGCTGACCAGTACGGCCGTAGTTAGCTTTGGAGTCTGCACGCCATACCATACCACCCAGACGAGTGTAGATGTCCAGATCGTCAGCAATTGGGTAGCTCAGTTTAGCGGCCAGTTGAACGCCCTGCGCTTTGAAAGCACCGTTGTTCACGCTGCCTTTGTAAGGCATGCGGCCGAGCCAGTCATAGCCCAGCTCGAAGCCCAGGTATTGGTTTGCCTGGTAGCCCAGGAACGCGCCGGCACCCAGCTGATCTTTATGGGTTGGGCCGTTGCCGATACCGTTCTGGTAACCGTTGCCGTAGAAACCAGTGTCGTGGTACTGGGACCAGCCCAGTTTAGCACCGGTGTACCAGGTGTTATCTTTTGGAGCGGCTTGCGCTACGGTAGCGAAACCTGCCAGTGCCACTGCTAATGCGATAGCTGTCTTTTTCATTTTGCGCCTCGTTATCATCCAAATAGGCAATGAGCTTTAAAGCTGTTTAAGCCCTTGGTTAAATTCCTTCGCCAAGGTTTAAGCCCTCGTTTGTTACTCGCCAGTTTTTCTGACGTTATAGAGCAACCTTGGCGATGTAAAGTCTACAACGTGGCGCGAAAGTTACAAGTGTGATGTGATAAGGCTCTAAAAAAAAACGCGGAATCGTACATATTTGCTAACATTCTTAGCCTAAAAAAGCGGCGATTCATCGAGCGTTTTTGCCTGCCAAACCGCAGCCGGACTCGCTTTTTGCCTTCCCCCACAAAGGTTCCGCTTAGGGGGTGCGAAAATGATGGGAAAAATCCTAAATTTACTTAATGATACAAAGAAGAGTGAATTTTTAGGGTAGAACAGTGTCCGTGAGTCGGGCTAATGTCACGTTGAGGGCGCATGATAAACCCATAGGCATTACCCAATTCTGCCGCACGTCTTAATTTTAGACGATCCTCCTCCGTTAGCTCGGGCAACCAGCCGAGAACCACGCTGTAATTTCCCGTTTGCAGCGCTTTTTCCATCGCCTCGACCGTATTCACCGGGCTGATCTGGCTCAGTTGCACCATTTTATCTACAGGCAGACCGGATTGCTGCAGCCATTGCTTGCTTAATTTTTGCTGCGGCGTCAGCCACAGAAGCCAGCGAGACTGTTTGCCCAATTGCAGCAGCAGGGGCAACAGTAATTGAGCCACTGCGGGCTGGCGCTCGTTGTAAACAAGTTCACTGATCAAGCCATTCTCTTTGCCGATATCCGTGTTCTTCGCAACATTGCGCGTTGTATAAGAGCCATGGCCGAAATGAGGTTGGTAGAGTGATTGAGTACGCATAAAGTTCCCGCCCGTCGTGTTACTGTATGTTTATACAGTATCCCTGATTTAGGATAAGATCAACCCAAATTTTCGTAGCGGCTCGCATAATTGCGATCATTTTTTGTACTGGCGGTTTTTGTGATTGGCAGGCGGGCGGATAGTGCGTATTTTTCTAATTAGTTGTTCACGTTACTTTTTTCATTGATGAGAGAAATAATACGGCCAGAACCTAAAAAGGAGGAACGCTATGAAAAGGATGTCGACGAGAAGGATCGCGCAGGCTAAAAATTGCTTTGCGGCGCTGGGCGCCATCACAACACGATCACAGTTTGGCGGCTATGGGCTGCTGGCTGAAGGGATAATGTTTGCGGTAGTAGCGGAAGGGGAATTGTACTTGCGGGCTACGGCGAGCATGGAACCGGCCTTTCGCGCCCGGGGCATGGTCAATATGGTCTATTCCAAGCGCGGTGTGCCCATCACCTTGCGCTATTACTGGGTTGACGAGTCGCTGTGGCGGGAACGCAACGAGCTGGTAGGGTTGGCCTGGCAGGCCATCAGGGAAGCGCGCCGAGAGCAGCGGCTCAAGGCCGGCGATCACGGCAGATTGAAGGCGTTGCCAAATATAGATGTCAACATGGAGCGCTTGCTATGGCGAGCGGGTATTCGCAATGCCTATGACCTGCGGCTGCATGGCGCCAAACGTAGCTATCTTCGCCTGCTGCAACAGCAGACCAATCTGGGGTTGCGCGTGCTGCTGTCGCTGGGCGGCGCGATAGCCGGCTATCATCAGGCGGCATTGCCGACCGAATTGCGCAACGAACTGGTGCGCTGGTTCGATCATACGATGGCTATGCGCCGCCATGGGCATGAGCCAGTAGTTCAGGGCCCATCGAGCGGGCCCTGAATAATTAGGTTGCCTTATTGATTTGGGTATGGAGTGCGGTGAGTTCCGGCAGCAGCTCGAGCATTAGCCCCACCTGCTGCAAAACCAACTGTTCTTTGCTTTCAGGTTCCGGAACGGCTGTGCGAATGCGCTCCGCCAGCTGTTCCAGCGCTTGCGCAATGCGCTGGCTGTTCCGTTCTTCTTGATGTAAGGCGCCGTCCACGTAACACACGGCATCATTGAGCAGATCGAGTGTGGCAGGGGTATTCAACCGCTCGCGGTGCGCCCCCAACGCCGAGATATAACTCAGGAGAGTGTGGTTCAGGCAGAGCAGACGGAAGGCGGCTTCTTGCAACGCCTTGTCGGCCTTGGGATCGGCGGACATGTTGGAGATGACCGAAGCCAGTTCAGCATCGCTGTTGTGGGCATCTCGCCGCGCGATGCGGTAAGCGAGCCCGTTATCCTTACCCTGATGATATTGCACCAGAATGGCGTCCAGATAGCGACAGTTGGCATTCAGCGTTTTATCCACTATCGCCGGCAGTTGGCGGAACTTCCAGTCCGGCCAGATAAAGCTGACCGCCGCCCAGGCGATGGCGCAACCCAACAAGGTATCGTAAACGCGCGGGGCTGCTACTTCGAAACCTTCACCCAACAGGTTAAAGCACAGCAACACAAGCAGCGTAATGAACATCGTTGCATGGGCATACTGCACGGTGCGAAAAGCGAAGAACAGGACACCGGTGATGACGATCAACACCAGTTGTCCTTCCACGGAAGGCACGAAATAGAGGATTGGCAGGCCGATCAGGATACCGGCCAGAGTGCCGATGATGCGCAGCGCCAGGCGCCGGCGGGTTGCGTTGTAGTTCGGTTGGCAGACGAACAGGCTGGTCAACAGGATCCAGTAACCGTGTTGCATGCCGGTGAACTGGATGAAGGCGTAACCCACGCACAGCACTACCGACATGCGGATCGCATGGCGGAACAGGGCCGACTGCGGCGTCAAATGGCGACTGATGCGCAGTCGGATGTCGCTCCAGCCGGTTAAGCGATCGTCGGCCAGGCTGTTCTCTTCCGCCTGCCCGCTGGCCAGCGTCTGCTCTGACTCGATATTGGCCAGCTGCGCATCGATCGCATGCAGGTTTTTCAGCAGGTGCGCCAGCGCTTTGGTTTGCTCTGAATTGCCCTGGGTTTCGGTTATGCGTGCCAAGGCCTCCTGAATGCGGCTGAAGGCTGGCTCAAAACGCGGGTTGTGCTGGTATTTTTGCCGCAGCAGGATCGATTGTGCCAGCTGGCGGCAGGCGCGCGCCTGCATGCTCAGCAAACGCTGGAAGCGGAATAAAATATCGCTGTGACGGAATTGCCGGCTGAGCGCGTGGTACTGAACATGGGAAGAGCTGGCGCGTTCGTGGATATCCTGCGCGACAAAATAGTAGTGCAAGGTGCGGCGGGTGCCGCGTTGGCCGCGATCGCCTTTCAGGCGCGTCAGCAGCGAGGCTTTGGTCTGGTTCAGCAACGCGACCAACGCGCTGTTGGCCATCGCGACATCCATCCATGGCAGGTCGGCGTCGCGTTCGGCGTCGGGATCGAACAGGTTGGCCTTGGCATCCAGATAGTTGGCCAGCTGCTCGTAGCAGCGTGCCAGGTTCTCTTGCAGCGGCCGGATAGGGAACAGCAGGTGGCCCGCCAGCGTCAGCAGGTTATACCACAGCGCGCCGATCACCAGCAGCAGCGGTTGCTGATACCAGGCATCGTACATGGCGGTGCCGAGCATGGTGTAAACCGCGATCAGCAGCGCGCCGAAGGCGATGGTGGCGTAACGTTGCCCTAAGGCGCCCAGCAGGATAAAACCGCAGGTTGAGGTGGTTAAGCCAAGGGCGAACAACCAGGGATAGGGAAACAGCAGTTCGATTGAAGCGGAGGCGACAAAGAAGCACACCAACGTGATCAGCAGGTTGCGTAACCTGCCGGCCAGGCGGTCGTCCAAATCGGTCAGTGCCGCTGCCACCACGCCCAGCGTCAGCGGGATAGTCAGCTTGGGAATGCCCAGCCACCAGGGAACGGCGGTGGTGCCGATCAGCGCAATAAGAATGCGCAGGTGGTACAGCAGATTGCTGTTGTAGGTATAACGACGTACTGCGGGTGCAAAAGAGAGCACAAAAAACTCCTCAAACGGAGAAAAAATTAACGCTGATGATAGTGGCGGCGAGCATTCTCAATACGCGCTTGCTGAGCCATTTCTACCGAGACGACGCGGCGCCCCACCGGCCACAGCGCGATGGCGGCTATTTTGAAATTGGCGATACCGACCGGAATGCCGATGATTGAAACGCATTGCACGATACCGGCGGCGATGTGCGACAGGCACAGCCACCAGCCGAACAGCACCAGCCAGATAATGTTGAGCAGTGAGCCGCCGGCGGAGAGCAGCGCATTGCTTTTCTCCGGGTACAGTTCATCGACATGTATCGCCTCGTTGCCGAACGGCACCAGTGACAGCTTGGTGATTTCCCAGCAGGAGCGAGTGAGCGGCAGCGTGATGACCAGTAGCACGCTGAACACTGTCGCAATGAGCCAGCCTAGCGTGGTGAAGAAACCGCCCAACACAAAATTAAGAATATTCAGTACAGTACGCATAGACGTCATTCTGCTCTAATGATAGCCAAACCGCGATGCGGGCGTATTCACGATAAAAACGCAAAATCTATTCTACCCTTTTTTTAGCGCTAGAGTGCCACTGCTTATCGCAGGTAAACTGGCAGATATCCGTTATTTACTCTCAACATAGTCATGGCGCGACGATATGGAACTTAAAGCGACATCGCTGGGGAAACACCTGGCTCAGCACCCTTATAACCGCGTGCGGTTGCTGCACGCCGGCGTTGAGGTGAGCGGGGAAAAACATGAATACCTGATCCCCTTCAATCAACTGATTCAGGTCAGGTGCAAGCGCGGCATCGTCTGGGGCGAGCTGGAATTTGAATTGCCGGACGAAAAAGTGGTGCGGCTGCACGGTACCGAATGGCAGGAAACGCAGCGTTTTTATCACTATCTGCAGCAGGCGTGGCAGCACTGGAGCGCCGAAATGAGTGAGGTCAGCGCCGGCGTGCTGCAACAGCAGGTGGCGCAGATTCAGCGCATTGAGCAGCAAGATAAATGGTTCAAAAAGTCTGAGCTGGGCAAGCTGCAGCAGCAAATTCGTGAGGCTTTCTCCGCGCTGCCGATGCCGGTAGCGCGCCTGGATGAATTCGATAACTGCCGGGCCGATTACCATCTGTGTCTGCAATGGCTGCAGCAGGGGCAACGCAGCGTTGAACAACGCAACCGGCAGTGGACCGATCGCATGCTGGAGCAACATCACGACTTCTTCCAGACCGTCGAGAGCTCGCCGCTCAACGACGCCCAGAGCCGGGCGGTGGTCAATGGCGAGGATTCCGTGCTGGTGTTGGCCGGCGCCGGCAGCGGCAAAACGTCGGTGCTGGTGGCGCGCGCCGGCTGGCTGCTGCGCCGTCAGGAGGCGGAGCCGGGGCAAATCTTGCTGTTGGCGTTCGGCCGCCAGGCCGCCGGCGAGATGAACGACCGCATCAAAGAACGTTTGGGCGATGTCGGCATTCAGGCCAAGACCTTCCATGCCTTGGCGCTGCAAATCATTCAACAAGGCAGCCGCAAAGCGCCGGCCATCAGCAGGTTGGAAACCGATGCCAACGCGCGCAAAGCGCTGCTGATTACCCATTGGCGCCAACAGTGCGCGGAGAAGAAAGCCCAGGCCAAGGGGTGGCGTCAATGGTTGACCGAAGAGCTGGAATGGGAAGTGCCGGAAGGCGACTTCTGGCAGGATAAACGCCTCGCGGATCGCCTGGCGGGCCGGCTCGAGCGGTGGCTGGGGTTGATGCGCATGCACGGCGGCAGCCAGGCGGAAATGATTGAGCAGGCGGATGAAGACATCCGCGATCTGTTTTCAAAACGCATCCGGCTGATGGCGCCGCTGCTGAAAGCCTGGAAAAGCGCCTTGAAAGAGGAAGGGGCGGTGGACTTCTCCGGCCTGATCCATCAGGCAGTCAACATTCTCGACAAGGGGCGCTTCGTCAGCCCATGGAAACATATTCTGGTCGACGAATTTCAGGATATCTCACCGCAGCGTGCGTTATTGCTGGCGGCATTGCGCCGACAGAACAAGCAGACCTGCCTGTTTGCGGTGGGGGATGACTGGCAGGCGATTTATCGCTTCAGTGGCGCAGAGTTGACGTTAACCACGGCTTTTGCCACCCACTTCGGCGAAGGGGCGCAGTGCGCGCTGGACACGACTTATCGCTTCAACGAACGTATCGGCGAGGTGGCCAACCGGTTCGTGCAGCAGAATCCGCACCAGCTGAAAAAACCGCTCAACAGCCTGAGCAAGGGCAATAAAAAGTCGGTGGCGATCCTGCCGCACGAGCAGTTGGAACCCTTACTGGACAAGCTGAGCGGCTACGCCAAGCCAGATGAACGCATCCTGGTGCTGGCGCGTTACCACCATCTGAAACCGGAAGCGTTGGCGAAAGCGGCCACCCGCTGGCCTAAACTGAATCTGGAGTTTATGACCATCCACGCCAGCAAGGGGCAGCAGGCGGAATACGTCATCATTGCCGGTTTGCATGAGGGGCGTGACGGTTTCCCCGCCGTGGCGCGTGAGTCGGTGTTGGAAGAGGTGCTACTGCCGCGGCCGGAGGATTTCCCGGATGCCGAAGAACGCCGTCTGCTGTATGTCGCGTTAACTCGCGCTAAACATCAGGTATGGCTGTTGCAGGATCGTGAGCACCCTTCGGTATTCGTTGAACACCTGCAGGATCTTGGCGTACCGGTGCAGAAAAAACCGTAAGCTCGGGCCTGGCGGCAGCCAGGCCGTGAGGACTACTTCAGGCGGTCTTGCAGGTAGCGCTGATAGTCGGGGATAGCGATCTCCACCTCGCTTTTGAACAGCGGAGAGTCGATCAGAAAGTCCGCGGTCGAGCGGTTGGTGGCCACCGGAATATTCCATACGGTCGCCAGCCGTAGCAGCGCCTTCACGTCCGGATCGTGCGGCACCGCGTTCAACGGATCCCAGAAGAAGATCAGCATGTCTATCTTGCCTTCCGCAATCAGTGCGCCAACCTGCTGATCGCCGCCCATCGGCCCACTCAGCATGCTGGTGACGGGAATGCCGCTGGCGCGCTGTATCAGGTTGCCGGTCGTACCGGTGGCGTACAGCTGATGCTGCGCCAGAATAGTCTTGTGGCTTTCTACCCACTCCAACAGGGCCTGTTTGCGGTGATCGTGCGCCACCAGCGCAATGTGTTTGCGCGCGGCGATAGTGCGGGTAGTCAATTCCATCTCGGTGTCCTTCGCTAATCAGGGGGATGTGCGACAGATTACTGAAACTGTTTTTCACTGCCTAGCGTTTGCGCTTGAAAATGCGAAGAAAAGGCGCCTTTGCGGGGAAAGACGCCGGGAGGGATCAGCGAATCGGTTGTTTATTGGCCCAGCGCAGGAAGCGCTTCTGTGTTTCCTTGTCGGCCTGTTGGAACCAGTATTGCAACATCTGTTCCGACACGTTTTCACCTTTCAACGTCACCGTCGGGGCATTCAGCGGTGCGCCGGCCAACGCGGGGGTTGAGGGATTGCCTGCGTTCGCCTGCACAAAGGTCGGAACGGAGGCTGGGCGGTTCTGGCGGTTGTAATCGGTCATCACCTTTTCCAAATCGGTATTGAAGGTGACGCTGTCGGGATGCAGCGCATCATGCCGGAATGGCAAGGCGTTGCCGTCTTTATCGACCACCAGATAATTTAACGTTCTGTCAAAGCGTTGCGCATCACGATCGTTCTCGATGCGCGGCAGTTCGATCGCCACTTGGCTGATCTTTTGCGTATTGAAGCTGGCAATCAGCGGCAGGGAGGTATAGGCCTGTGTATGCTGGCCGGAACGTACGGTTTTGGTCACTTTAAACAGCAACTGGTGCTGCCCGCCATCCAGTTCAAGGCTGTCGGCACCTTTTAACAACGAACCTGTCATTTTCTTGCCGTCGACCACCAGCAGGTCGATGTCCGGGGAGAGTTTCAGGGTCGTAGCCGCGGCAGGCATACTGATGCTGAGCAACGCCGCAACCACCAGACCAAATTTCATCATTATCTCCTTATAAAGTGACGTAGCTCTAAGTGTTGAACACGGCATAGGTTGTGTCAAAATTTTTCAATCGGGTATTTTGTTTACATTTTTACATATTTTATCGCGATTAGACACGACCGTGCGCAGCTGAACCGCGACAGCCTCTGACCATAAGATTGCGGTGAAGTTTCCTTCGCATTAGCGTTTAACCGAGCGAATGCCGATCGGTTACACTCGAAATGGAAAGTGACGCAGTGATAAACGGGAGTTGAAGATGCAAGATCAAGAGATTGTTGAGCTGTTGCAGCAGGTGAAAACCATCGCGCTGGTCGGCGCCAGCGATAACCCGTCGCGGCCCAGCTATGGTGTGATGGCATATCTGTTGGCACAAGGGTATCAGGTGATCCCGGTCAGCCCAAAACTGGCGGGGCAGACGCTGCTGGGGCAGCAGGTTTACCCTACGCTGGCCGCTATTCCACAGCCGGTGGATATGGTTGACGTGTTTCGCAATTCGGAGGCGGCTTACGGCGTGGCGCAAGAGGCGATAGCGATCGGCGCCAGGGCGCTGTGGTTGCAGATAGGGGTGATCAACGATCAGGCGGCAGCGCTGGCGCAACAGGCTGGGCTGCGCGTAGTGATGGATCGCTGCCCGAAAATAGAAATCCCGCGTTTAGGGCTGGAGCGCTAAATAAAAAAAGGGCCTGGCGCGATGCCGGGCCCTCTCGGGGTTTCTCAGGTCTTGGCGCGGTCAATTGCGCAAACGTGGCGCCTGTAACTGGTGACGGATGGATTCCGCCAGTTCATCCAGCGATGGTTGCTCGGGGTGCGCCTCCTGGGGCTCGCCATCCAGCTGCGCTTCCGCCAGATAGGTGTGCACCGGTTGGCCTTCCTCGTCTTCCATCACCACGTGGTACCAAGGGGCGGAACGCAGTTCGTCGTTCGCCGCTATCTCGTCAGCTTTGGGTTGTTCTAAAGAGTATTCCGGGTCGATATCGATAACGACTCCCAAATACCCCAGCAGTTTATGCCTAACCTGTTGTCCGATACCGAATTTGCTGGCAATCATGATGACCTCCTGAGAAACAATGCCTTGCTCATATATGGGGGCAAGGCAGCGCATTTCAAGTTACATCACCCGACAAGCGAAGCCTTTCAGATACAGCCCCTCAGGATACGTGGCGATCACCGGGTGATCGGCAGCCTGGCGGAACTGCTCTATAAATTGTACATCACGTCCGGCATCTACAGCGGCATCGGCCAAAATTTTCTGGAACAGGTCGGTCGGCATCAGGCCGGAGCAGGAGAAGCTGAGCAGAATGCCGCCTGGATTCAGCAACTGCAGCGCCAGCATGTTGATGTCTTTGTAACCGCGGCAGGCGCTGGCCAGCTGATTCTTGTTCTCGACGAACTTAGGCGGATCCATGATGATCAGATCGAATTTTTCGCCTTGAGCGCGGTAGTTGCGCAGCAGCTGGAACACGTCATCGCGAACGAACTCCGCCTTGTTCAGATCAAGCTTGTTGAGTTCGACGTTCTGTTTGGCGATGTCCAGCGCCGCCTGCGAGGTATCCACGCTGATCACCTGCGCGCAGCCGCCCATCAGAGCGGAAACGGCGAAGGCGCCTGTGTAGGAGAAGCAGTTCAGCACTCGGCGGCCGGCAGAGTAGTTCCGCGCCGCCAGGCGGCTGTCGCGTTGGTCGAGGTAGAAACCGGTCTTGTGCCCTTGCTGAATGTCCACCAGCAGCTTCATGCCGTGCTCGGTAATAGGCAGGAGTTCCGGCGGCAGATCGCCCAGCACCGGACCCTGCGCCAGCGGCAGGCCTTCTTTTTTACGCACCGCAACGTCGGAGCGATCGTAAATCGAACATTCCGGGTAGCAATGCTGCAGGGCGGAAAGCAGGGCCGGGCGCTGGTATTCGGCACCGGCGGACAGCAGCTGCAGCACCAGGAAATTCTGGAAGCGATCGATAGTGATGCCCGGCAGGCCGTCGGACTCGCCGGCGATCAGGCGGTATCCGTCCAGACCGTCACGCTGCGCGACCCAGTCGCGCCAGCTTTGCGCTTGCTGCAGGCGGCGAATGAAGAAATCGATGTTAATCTCTTCATCCTGCTGGAAAGTCCAGACGCGTGCGCGGATCTGCGACTCGGGCGAATAGGCGCCGCGCCCCAGCCACTTGCCCTGGCTGTCGAGGATATCGATGGTTTCACCGGAGAGGGCTTTACCCTCAACGCGTTGAACGGCGCCGGAGAACACCCAAGGGTGGCGACGGAGTAAGGACTTTTCACGTCCTTTGGCGAGAAACAGGCGTACGGTCATAATTAATAATGCTGCCAGCTAGGATAGAAAGAGTGACACGGCGGTGCAAAGGCACGGCAATGCCATAATGAAAACTGAATTAAGGGGGCGATTATGACACAAGTTTGCATTGCTGCGTATGTGTATGGCGTGGTGCAGGGGGTAGGGTTCCGCTATTCCACTCAGCGGCAGGCCGAGGCGTTGGGGGTGACCGGCTATGCGCGCAATCTCGATGACGGCAGCGTTCAGGTGGTGGCCTGCGGCACACAGGCGCAGGTGGATAAGCTGGTGGAGTGGTTGAAACAGGGCGGCCCGCGCAGCGCGCGCGTTGAACGCGTGCTGGTGGAACCGCAGGGGGTGGCCGATTACGCCGGGTTTGGCATTCGCTATTAAATGCTCGCCTGCAGCGGCGCTGCGGGCGGCGCGGTCAGATGCATTTCACCGGTTTCGGCAAGCCGGCGATTTTGGTGGCTTGTTTGGCCGGCCCTTTCGGGAACAGGCGATACAGATAGCGGCTGTTGCCTTTTTCTTCGCCGTATTTCTGCGCCATGGCTTTGACCAGCATGCGAATAGCCGGCGACGTATTGAATTCCTGATAGAAGTCGCGCACGAAGCGCACCACTTCCCAGTGTGCTTCGGTGAGCACGATCTCTTCCTGCGCGGCCAGCAGCGGCGCCAGGCCCTCATGCCAGTCGGCGCTGTTTTTCAAATAGCCCTGCGCGTCAGTGTCGATAACCTGACCTTCAAACTCCAACATACTGCCTCGATAACGGATAATTCGGAACGGCCGCCAGTTTAGCAAATTTTTTCGGCCGCAAAAAACAAAGCCCCGCCGGAGCGGGGCCTGGAAGACATGCGTAACGCGCGATCAGTTGCTGCGGGCGAAGCCCAGAATGCTCAACAGGCTGATGAACATGTTGTAGAGCGACACGTACAGGCTAACGGTGGCGCGAATGTAGTTGGTCTCGCCGCCGTGAATGATGTTGCTGGTTTCCCACAGGATCGCGCCGGCGGAGAACAGGATGAACAGCGCGCTGATAGCCAGGTGCAGAGCAGGGATCTGCAGGAACAGGTTGGCGATCACCGCCACCAGCAGCACCACAAAACCGGCCATCATCATGCCGGACAGGAACGACATGTCTTTACGAGTGGTCAGCACATACGCCGAGCAGCAGAAGAACACCGCGGCGGTGCCGCCCAGCGCCAGCATGATCAGATCGCCCGCGCCCGCGTTCAGGAACGAACTGAGGATCGGGCCGAGGGCGTATCCCATGAAACCGGTCAGCGCGAAAGCCGCCAGAATGCCCGCCGGGCTGTTGGCCAGTTTATGGGTCAGGAACATCAGGCCGTAGAAACCGACCAGCATCAGCAGCAAGCCTGGTGCAGGCAGACCCAACATTGTACTGGCGGTCGCGGTCAGGGCTGAGAAAGCCAGGGTCAGGGATAACAGGAAATAGGTGTTGCGCAGGACTTTATGCGTGCTGAGCAGCGAGTCGCGCGAAGAAGATGAGACGACAATGCGGTCCATAATGCTCTCTCTTATCAGGCCATCACAAAATAATCCCGATGATAGGCAGCGCAAGGGCTTGATTAAAGTTTGTTTACCAATCTTTACCCTTAGTTATCATTATGGCAACAGCGGGGTGGGTGTTCGTTTGATCGCCGTTTGCTTTGCCTGCGGCGATTTTTCGCGCGGTTGAACGCGTTCGGGCTTTACAAGCGAATAAGGTCTGTTTATAGTGCGCGTCGTTGCGGAGGGGTGGCCGAGTGGCTGAAGGCAACGGTCTTGAAAACCGTCGACGGGAAACCGTTCCAGAGTTCGAATCTCTGCTCCTCCGCCATACATTCTGACCCCGTGCTCTCTGAGCACGGGGTTTTTTGCGTTTGCGTGCGGATAAACCGGGGCGCTTTTGCAGGAAACGCGATCGGCTATTGATAAGGGCCATGCGTCGGTGAGATTATGCACCTATCAAGGTCGGCCGCTCGGCTGCCTGCTGTTGCCAGGCGTTACCGGTGCGACAAGCAACGCCGCCTTATCAATTTCGTTTAATGCTCTTATGGAGACAGAGATGAACTGGTATCAAGTCGCCTTATGGACCATGATCTTTTTGAAGTCCGGCGCTTTCCTGGTGTTCGTATGGTGGTGGATGTTCAAACGCGCGACCAAACCTTATGTCCGCCCGCAAGACGTCGTGGTGGACGATACGCCGTACGATGAGAACCTCACCATGGAAGAGGTGATGAAAAACCATGGCATCGTTCGCACGGATATGTCGGTAAAATAGTCCTCCCGCCTCCCCAACCGTTATCTGGGGCGTGTTTGCCAAGAGCGCGCCCCCTTGTGTTTCTTCGCTGTTTCTTTATGGCATTCTGCTTTCACGTTAACGGCATAACGTGACCGGGAAAAGCACGCCATGAACGATGTACGCATCCTGTCGCACTTTACGCATCGAAAAAACGCCGTTCTTAATGCCGAGAGAGATCATGGGGATTTCTTTGGTCAGCTCATCCGGCGCGTTATCGTCGGGGGCTTTGCTGATTTCTCGGTGGGTGGTCATGTAAAACCCGTGATCCAACCTCTTTATATCAAAGTTTATTTTTCTATCCAGGCTGTAGGTTTTTCCTCCCACGGTAATGTCCCCACGTTGAACGATCATGGCGCGATGCTCGTCATAGATGAATAAACTGCCCGTCACTTTTAGTTCCAGGTCATCGCCTGAAGCTAATCGTTTTTTTGTGATCGTATCGGCTTGGCAATTCATATGTACAGGTGCGTCGGGTGTGAAAACGCGAAGCAGGACAATGAAGAGAATCATTGCCAAAAATCCGATAATCAGTATTTTTGGGTTGCGCAATGCGGCCATTTATTTTCCATTGAGAATTTTGTAGGTAACACACTGGGTATATCGACCTTGCGAGCCGAGATAGCATACACCGAGGAAGGTGTTATAAATCAACGTATGTTTTTCGGAGGAAAAATAGATATCCGCCTTACTGGCTAGACAATCCACACCGCTGCCTTCTAATGCCTGGTTGACCATGCGCTTTTCCAGTTCGTCATCAATATGTTTATCTGCATCCAGAGAATATAAGGTGCAATTTTCTTTTTTTCCTAACGCAACTAAATTCTCCCGAGGTTGATCAGCAGGTTCGATAGGATAAAGCATCGCTACGATCAACAGAGGAATAAATACGCAGCAGACAGTGGCAACAGCGCTAACCTTTACCTTTTTCTGCGGCGGCACGTTGTGCGGTTCGGCAACAGGAGCCAGGGGAGAAAGCGGCTCTGAAGCATAAGAAGGCGGCGTTTCGCTGACGGTTACCTGCGGTGGCGGATAAATTTCAATCATAGCGGTGAAACAAAAACCGACTTTCGCCAGGGTCTTTATTGGAGAGGTTTCTCTACCCAGAAGCTTGAATGCTTTCCTTATTTCACTGACGGCCACATTTAGACTGATCGATGAGCCTGAAAAACCATACTCTTCCCATACCTTTTTTATCAACATCTCACGTTTCAATGGGATATTGGGGTGAGTCAGCATTTCAATTAACAGGCGTGAAGCCGGGTTGGATATCCGTATCGATGACTCATCATTATCAATGAGTTGGAGACGACACGCGTTTGCGTCATAGATCACGCAGAGGTCGATAATATATTTCATGTATTCAGGTTTTTATAATGATATAGGCTTCCAGTTCGCGGCTAGTATTTAGTGAAACTTCGGGTAGGTCAAGGTTCTGGGCGGAAAACATAAATAACCAAGGGCGTTTTTTTATTTTCTCGGCGAACGGAAAACGCAGTCCATTGCCGTTTTTTATGTCATTTTTGGTATTAAATTCTAAAAAAATTAGTTTTTACAGATTATAATAATTAAAATTTAGGTTAATAAAAATAATGTTCCTGTCGTTAATGATTTGATGCAGAATTATCTTAGTGTTTACGGCGCTTGTTTATGTGCCAATCGCTTATTGTTTTCTCCCGAACGGCAATGTGAGTTTTCCAAGGAAAACACAGGTATTTAGTGCAAAGTATCGACGTTGTCTTTGGCCATGGATGGAGGAAGTATGCTCAGTATCGGTATCGTATCTGAAAACATTTTCTTCAGAGAGGCGATAAAAAGAATATTGATGCCAAGGATTTTTCATAAAGATCACGTTATTGCCTACTATGACGATCTGCCTTTGGCTATGGGGCGAAATTGCCACGATATTCTGATCGTCGATGATGCGGTAAAAAGCATGTTGCGTTTCAGTATGGCTGTGGCGTTATTGGCTGCTATTCATGGTGTAAAGATTTTTTTGACGACGGAAGAGAAGCGCCGTCTGTTATTTCGTTCTGTCTCGCATGATGTCGTCGTGCTCGATAAAAAAGGCAGTGTCCCCGGCATCAGTAAAGAGCTGTCTTTTCTGATGGATAATATCTCGCAGCGCCCTGCATTGAATGGAGGCGTTGCGAGTGGAGTGGGCCGCCATACGAAAAGTTGTCTGACGGAAAGTGAAGTGGAAACGCTCCATTTGCTTTCCTTCGGCTATACGGTGACTCAGGTTTCCAGGATTCTTGATAAAAGCGTAAAAACGGTCAGTACGCAGAAATGCAGTGCATTACGCAAAATGGGATTGAAGAATCGGGTGCACAACTTACTGGAAATCTCATCCGGTTTCTCGGAGGTTCCCTAGAGATTCGTTATTTTCATCGTTTTTATTGTCGGGTGATTAATAACGCCATTGTTTGATTTTATAAAAACAGGAATGTGTTCATCCTTTTGCCTCTGTATTACGGGGAGGGATTTCTTTATCCCGCCGGCAGCGGCTGATTTTTATTTATTCTCTTAAACCAAACTGTTATGGAGTTTTATCTCATGATGAAGAAGATGTTTTCTGTTGCAATCATGGCGGCTGCGGTCGCTGCGCCTACGGCTTTTGCTGAAGACAATTCCGCCGGTGGCATCATTAATTTTACCGGTGCCATTACCGACACCACCTGTACGATTAACGGCGGAAAAAGCGCGGATTTCACCGTTGCGCTGAGCCCGATCTCGGTGACCGACGCAGGTAACGCCGTTGGGCCAATCACCAAGAACAAGAAGTCCTTCTCGCTGACCTTCTCCGGCTGTTCGCCGGCGGCCGGCACTGCAGGCACCCCGCTGAAAATCTACTTCTCCTCCGCGGATAACATCTCCACCGACGGCAAATATTTGCTGAACAACTCGGTCAACGAGAACGACGCTTCCGTTGCGAAGAACGTGGGCTTCTCTCTGGCTGAAACCGGTTCTTCCACCCCGATCCAGCTGAACGTGCCTTATGTCACCGACATCATGGGCGATAAAGCGGCACCGGATTCAGAAACCCTGACGCTGGACGCGTACTACTACAAAACCAACGCCGAAGCGGCAAAAGTGGGCGCTCTGAGCTCCAACGTGACTTACACCATTTCTTACCTGTAATCGCGCTGAAAGCCAGGCCCTTGATGGGCCTGGCCACCCGGGGGAACGATGAAAAAATATATGATGATAGCGGCGCTGTTTCTCGGTTCCATTGGCGCGCAGGCCAATGTGGTGGTTAACGGTACGCGGGTGATCTACCCGGCAAACAACAAGGATGTGATTGTCCAACTGCTGAATAACGGTGCCGATCCCTCACTGGTTCAGGCCTGGATCGACGACGGCGACATCAATTCCACCCCGGAAACCGCCAACGTACCGTTTTTGCTATCGCCACCGGTGGTGAAAGTGAACGGCAACAGCGGGCAGCAGCTGCGCATTCAGAAAGTCGGCGCCGCGTTGGCGGCGGATCGTGAATCGGTGTTCTATCTCAACGTGCTGGATATCCCGCCGACGCCGGAAAACCTGCAGGGTACCAATACGCTGCAGCTGGCGATCAAATCGCGCATCAAGCTGTTCTACCGCCCGCAGGCCTTAACCCGCGGCGTAGAAAACGCATTGGAAAAACTGACGCTGCAAGCCAATGGCAAGGGGTTCAACGTCATCAACAACAGCCCGTATTTCATCACGGTAGCGAATATCGGCCAGGGTGAGGACAAGCATCTGCTGGTTGATTCGTTGATGGTTGCGCCGTTTTCCACCCAGTTTGCCTCCAGCAAACGATCGGTCAGTAAAAACGCGCGTTATGACCTGATGTATATCGACGATCTGGGGGCTTACAAGTCTAAAGCCATCACC